>NZ_JBWKYF010000107.1:0-17126 GCF_059423605.1 Variovorax sp. GW460-12-1-14-LB1 | reverse complement strand
GCCCTCGAAGTCCTCCCCCGCGATCTTTCCGCCTACCGCGAGGGCAACGTCGGCATCGACTACGTGCACCGCTTCGAGTCCGGCAAGCCCGGCCCGCACGTGCTGATCAATGCGCTGACGCACGGCAACGAGATCTGCGGCATGACCGCCGCCACACACCTGCTCGACACCGGCGTGCGCCCGAAGATCGGCACGCTCACCGTCAGCTTTGCCAACGTGGCGGCGTACGAGTCCTTCAACGAGGCGCTGCCGTTCGACAGCCGCCAGCTGGTGCACAACCTCAACCGCGTGTGGTCGCCCGAATGGCTCGACGGCAGCGAGGTCAGCCCCGAGCTGCGCCGTGCCCGCGAACTGCGCCCGGTGGTGAGCGCGGCCGACCACATCCTCGACATCCATTCCACGAGCCAGCCCGTGATTCCGTTCTGGGTGTACCCGGCCTTCGACCGCAACGCCGAGGCCGCCATGGCCATCGGCCGTCCGTCGGTGCACCTGGTGATGCCCGACGGCCTGGGCTCGGGCACGCCGCTGATCCAGCACGGCCAGCATGGCCGGGCCGACGGCAAGGGCGTGGCGCTGGTGGCCGAGTGCGGCCAGCATTTCCTGCACTCGACCTCCGAGCTGGCCACGGCCATCTCGCTCGACTTCCTGGCGCATTTCGGCCTCATCGACAAGGACCCGGCCGTGCCCGCGCCCGGCGAGCAGCGTCGCTTCGAGTTGCTGCAGACGCACGTCATCAAGTCCGAAGACTTCGCCTTCGTGCGCCCGCTGATCGGCTTCGAGACCTTTGCCAAGGGCGAACTGATCGCCACCAACGGCCCGGACGAAATCCGGGCGCCGTGCGACGACTGCACGATCTTCATGCCCGCGCAGCGCACGATCGTCGGGCGCGAGGCGGTGTACCTGACCAGGCCGCTCTGAGGCCGGCGCCCTTCAGTTCAGCAGATCAGCAGGTGCCGCGGTTTGTCCGCGGTGCTGTAGTCGGCATGCCAGTAGTGCGGGTCGTCGCAGAGGCTGAACGCGGCCTGCTTGCCGGCGTGCCGGGCCGTGAAGTGCCTTTGGAGCGTGACGTGCACCGAGCCCTCGTCGGGCCAGTCGACGCCGACATCGACGACGCGGTTGCCCGCAGCGACCTCGGCCGCGACGATCCGCTGCAGGGCGGGGTGCAAGAGGGTGTTGAGGCGGGCGAGGGCTTCGCGGCGTTCGGTGGGGGCGAACGAGGAGGCTAGGCAGGCTTCGGTGAACATCGCTGGATGGGCCATGGCGCGCTTCCCGGTCAGACCGTTGCAGATGCCCTCGACTTCGGGATCGTCCGGCCCTTGCACTTCGGATAGTGGGCGCAGCCCCAGAAGCTGCCGTCGTTCTTGGACGAGCTTCTTTCGACCATCTTGGTGCCGCAACTCGCGCAGGTGGGCCGCCAGTATTCGCCTTCGTAGGCCACGGCCAGCAGTGCCGCCTGTTGTTCGGGCGTGCGCTGGCCGATGAGCCGGAGCAAGGCTGCGCCGTCTTGGGCGTGGATGCCGTTCGCCTTCGCAAACGCCGCCGCTTCCGCCGAGAAGGTCGAGCTCGTCACGTAGGTGCCGCTCTTCAATTGGTGCGAAGCCATCACGCCGAAGAACTCGCGCATTTCCTTGACGCCCACGGCTTTGCTCTGCCAATGCTTGCACTGGACGATGCGCGGCATGTCACTGTGCCTGGACTGGAGCCAGATATCGACGCCGCCGTCCGCGCCATGCGATTGGCTGCGCGTGGTGAAGCCGGCTTGTGCGTAGAGCGCTTCGCACAAGGCCTCGAAGCGACGCCATTCGATGGCGTGGAGCACGGCGGGGCTCCACTGCGATTCCTGGCCCGCATGGGGTGTTGTCGATGGCGCGGGCGACAGCGTGGGCTCGCGACGCTCGGCTGTGGAGGTGGGCGCGGGGCGTGCGGGAGCGCGAGCTGCCGCGGACTCGATCTCCACGGGGGCAGCCTGACGGCGGACGACGTAGTGCAGGCCCAGCAGCACGGCCCCGATCGCCAGCGCGACCCAACCGGCAGGCCGGAGCGCAGGCCCCAGCGTGCCCACGATCGGCCCTTTCAGGAAGGCGGGAGCGACCACCAGCAGCAGGATGCCGACGAAGATCGCCATCCAGGCCTTGCCGGCCAGTTCCTGTCGCGCCCGCTCGCGTCGGCGCTCGGCTCGTGTCTGTCTTGCCATCGTTCGCTTGCCTCGCTCCTCGAAAGATCTCTTTATAAGCCGGGGCGGGGCCCGGGTCTTCACCGTGCGACCGCGTTGCTCTGCGCGTCTCGCAGCGCGTTGTCCGCGGCTTGCCGCGCTTGCGAGCTGCCCGATTCGTGGGCACGCGCTTCTTCCGGTGTTTCGGGCGACTTGTTGATCTCCTTGACCAGGTCGGCCAAGTGCGTGTCGTCGTCTCCCCCGCACTGCTCGGATGGCCACCTCAGACGGGCGCCGTCGAAGTGCCAGCCGGCCGTGCCGCCCGTGGCGGCTTTTGTGCGCAGCCAGAGCTGTTCCCAGCGCGGAAATGCCGCGGGGTCGCCGCGCCGGTGCAAGTCCCGCAGCATGTCGTAAAGGGCCACCTGCGTTTCGCGCTGAGCAGGCTGCGTCGAAACGAGGATTTCGGCCACCTCGAAAAGTCGCGGCGTCGAGATGAAGTAGCGATTTCCCTGGCGGGTGCGCTGCGCATCCGGCCCCTCGGGCATGAGATAGCCTGAGCCGCCGGTCCCGCTCTCGGAGCCGAGGATGCAGAGCGCTTCGGCCGGCGTGAAGCGCCGGAGATCGTCGAGGGCCGCTGCTGTGGCCTTTCGATCGCCGCGTGCCACGACTTGGCTGAACTGCCGGAACTCGTTGTACGAAGCGTTCCAATCCGCTCGGTCAGCGGTTTTGACGATGTCGTAGGCGACGAACACCAGCACGACGCCGGCAGCGAGGCCCCCAAAGCTCGCGCCGAGAGTCTTGGTCGCACCGCCTGCGGCCACGATCGCCACGAGGATCATCAGCAAAGCCACCCCGATCGCATAGGGCAAGAGGTACACGAACCACAACGGCAACAGGTTCAGGCCAACGACGCACAGCGCCGAGAGCACAGGGACGACGGAAAGCCAGATGAGGAAGGATTTCGTCCGGACGGTCATGCGCCGCGATCCCCGAGGCTCGTGAGGGCTCGTTCCCACGCGCGCAACTCAACTGGCAACGAACAACGCCGGGTCCACCATTGTCCTGTTCAGCATCACCCCCCAATGCAGGTGCGGCCCGGTCACCCGCCCTGTCGCACCCACGGCAGCCAGCGGCTCGCCCGCCTTGAGCACGTCGCCCACCTTCACGTCCCATCGGCTCAGGTGGCAGTACATCGTCAGCAGGCCGCCGCCGTGATCGACCCAGACGGTGCCGCCGTTGAAGAAGTAGTCGCCGGTGTCGATCACCTTGCCGGCCAGCGGCGCGCGCACGGGCGTGCCGGTGCCGGCTGCGATGTCCATGCCGCTGTGCGGATTGCGCGATTGGCCGTTGAACACGCGGCGCAGGCCGAACGAGCTGGAGCGGCGGCCCGGCACGGGCACGCGCATCTGCAGCGCGGCGTCGGGGCGCAGGTCGGAGAGCGTGGCCATCACGCTGGTCAGGTGATCGCGTTCCTTGGTGTAGCGTGCCTCGTCCTCGGGGGACAGGTCGACCGTGCGGGGCGCCACCGTCAGGCGTTGTTCGCGGTACTGCTTCGGGGCGATGGTGTAGGCGATCTGGCGCTCGGGCTTGTTGCCCTCGGCGCGCACGCTGATGCTGGCTTCTCCGGGTGGGGTGGCGAGCGGAATGCCGACCAGCGCGGTCCATTCGATCGGATCGCCCAGCACCAGCAGCGGCACGTCACCGGCGAAAGCCTTGGGGCGCGTGGCCGCGGGGCCGAGCGACAGGCGGGCGACGCCGCCGGGCACCAGCAAGGCGCGTGGCCAGACGTCGGGCGCCTGCGGCTTGTTGTTCTTCTTGGCCGGGGCAGCGGCGCTGGCGGGCAGCGTCAGTAGGCCGAGGGCGCCGAGCACGGCGCTGCGGCGGTTCAATGCAGCAGAAGGGAGATCGGAGAGAGGAAGGTTCATGTGCATGGACAGGATTCGAATGAAGAGTTGGTGGTGCGGCGGCTCAGCCGCCGCTCTGTTCCAGCCAGGTCCCGGGCGCGAGCCCGTCGAGCGTGTAAGGCCCGATGGCGGCGCGGATGAGGCGCAGCGTCGGCAGCCCGACGGCCGCCGTCATGCGCCGCACCTGGCGGTTGCGGCCTTCGCTGATCGCCAGCTCCAGCCACGCGGTGGGAATGAGCTTGCGCTCGCGGATCGGGGGCTCGCGGTGCCACACGGCGGGCGGTGGGTCGAGCCGGCGCGCCCGTGCGGGGCGCGTGGGGCCGTCGTTGAGCTGCACGCCGTTGCGCAGCGCCGCCAGCGCTTCGTCGGTCGGCACGCCCTCGACCTGCACCCAGTAGGTCTTCTCCATCTTGAAGCGCGGATCGGCGATGCGCGCCTGGAGCTTGCCGTCGTCGGTGAGCAGCAGCAGGCCCTCGCTGTCGGCATCGAGCCGTCCGGCGACGTAGACACCGGGCAGGTCGATGAAGTCCTTCAGCCCGCGCCAGCGGCCCTCGGGCGTGAACTGGCTGAGGACGCCGTAGGGTTTGTTGAAGCGGATGAGGCGGGAGCTGGTTGGCAGATTCATGGGCGGGTGGCATCGCGTGGCGCATCGGCCAGCTGCGGCAGATAGTCTCGCACCAGTTCTTCCACGGTGTCCGCTTGCAAGCTGTCGCGTCCAGACTTGAGTGGATCGCGATCGGGTCGCTGGGCCAACCACCGCTTGAAGCGCACGAAGGCGAGTGGATGCACGGTGTTCATGCGCGCCATGTGCCCGGTGGTGCCGACCACGACGGCCGAGAAGCGCGGGGCGCTCACCAACTGTTCGGCGTTGTGGGCTTGCACGGCCCAGAAGTCGTCTTCATCGTCGCTGAGCTGTGCCGGGTGGGGGTCATGCTCTTGTGCTTCGCGACGCAGGATGTCGACCTCGAAGCCTTTGCTGTTGACCGCCGTGTAGCGCTGATCGGCGATCAAGGCGAAGGTCTTGTCGACCTTGCGCAGCAAGGCCAGCATGGACGAATCGAGCCGCTTGAGCTGCGTTGCCAGGCGAAAACGCTTGCGCGTGTCCCAGAGCAGGTCGACATCGCGCGTGGCCACGGCGGCACTCTGCAGGCGCACGCCCGCTGCTGCTTCGTAGGCGTAGAGCGCGTGCGTGCCCACCACGGTGAAGTGCTCCGCGATGTCCGCGCGCTGGAGCATGTCGAGGATGTCGATGACGATGGTCGGCACGCGGCCGACGAACAGCGCCCGGTTCATGCGCTGATGGCGGGCGAGTGCCTCGCCGAGATCCTTGACGCGTCCTTCGGCTTCTTCCTTTCTTTGGACGAAGCCTGCGTGGATGGCCTCGGTTTCAGGGCTCCGTGCCCCGAGGCTTTTTTGTGCGTTGCGGGTGCTGGTGCGCACGAGGTATTCGACGCCGTTCACCGTCTTCCAGTACATGCCACCGCGCACGCCCGCGGCTTGCACTTCCGCCGCTTCGAGGGCCTCGAACGTGGCTCTGGCATCGATGTACTGGCGCCGGGCGTCGTCGCCGATGTCCTGGAAGTTCATGATTTTCCGTATAAAAACCAAGAGTCTTAATTTATATGGAAAATTGTTTCAAATCAATAACTTATGTCAACTGATGAGGCATGAAAAAAGCCGGAGCCACAACGGCCCCGGCTTTGCGGGAGAACGCGACCAGCGGGCTTACCTGGCCCAGCTGTCCCGCATCCCCGCCGCGCGGTTGAACACCACCTGTCCGCCGGCGGCGTCGCCCTTCGTGTCGCGCACGAAGTAACCATGCCGTTCGAACTGGATGCCCACGCCGGGTTCGGCCTTCGCCAGCGACGGCTCGACGAAGGCCGTGCACACCTCCAGGCTGTGCTTGTTCAGCTCGTCCAGCAGCTCGCCGCTGCCCGGGTTGGCTTCGGCGAACAGGCGCTCGTACAACCGCACCTCGGCCTGCACGGCATCGGCCGCGGCCACCCAGGTGATGTTGCCCTTGACCTTGATCGCGTCCGCGCCGGGCGTGCCGCTCTTGGTGTCGGGCACCAGCGTGGCCTGCACTTCGAGGAGCTTGCCGTCGGCGTCGCGCGTGGCGCCGGTGCATTCGATGACGTGGCCGTACTTCAGGCGCACCTTGTTGCCGGGGAACAGGCGGAAGAAGCCCTTGGGCTGCACGTCTTCGTAGTCGGTGCGCTCGATCCAGACTTCGCGGCCGAGCTTGAATTCGCGCTTGCCCATCTCGGGGTGGTGCGGGTGCACGGGGGCGGAGCAGTCGTCGAGCACATCGTCGCGACCCATCAGCTCACCCCAGTTGGTGATGACGAGCTTCACCGGGTCGAGCACGGCCATGGCGCGCGGCGCGATGGGGTCGAGGGTGTCGCGCAGCGCGGCCTCGAGGCTGGCGTACTCGATCCAGCCGCCCGACTTGGTGGTGCCGCTGCGTTCGCAGAACAGCTGCAGCGCGGCGGGCGTGTAGCCGCGGCGGCGCAGGCCGGCGATGGTGGGCATGCGGGGGTCGTCCCAGCCGTCGACGTGTTTCTCTTCGACCAGTTGGCGCAGCTTGCGCTTGCTGGTCATCACGTGGGTCACGTTCAGGCGCGCGAACTCGTACTGGCGCGGGTGCGGGCTGGCGACGAGGCCGCCTTCGGCCAGGCGGTCGAGCAGCCAGTCGTAGAAGGGGCGCTGGTCTTCGAATTCGAGCGTGCAGATGGAGTGGGTGATCTGCTCCAGCGCGTCTTCGATGGGGTGCGCGTAGGTGTACATCGGGTAGATGCACCACTTGTCGCCCGTGTTGTGGTGGGTGGCCCGCCGGATGCGGTACAGCGCGGGGTCGCGCATGTTGATGTTGGGGCTCGCCATGTCGATCTTGGCGCGCAGGATGGCGGCGCCGTCGGCGAGCTTGCCGTCGCGCATCTCGCGAAAGCGCGCCAGGTTTTCGTCGGGCGTGCGGCTGCGAAAGCGGCTGTCGGTGCCGGGCGTGTTGAAGTCGCCGCGGTTGGCGCGCATTTCTTCGGGCGTCTGCTCGTCGACATAGGCCAGGCCGGCACGGATCAGGTACTCGGCGGCTTCGTACATGAAGTCGAAGTAGTTGCTGGCGAAGTACTCGTGCTCCTGAATCGTGCCGGGCGCGCTGGGGCGGTCGGCCAGGTAGGTTTCGTAGCCGAGCCACTTCACGGCGTCGCGGATGGAATCGACGTACTCCTGCTCTTCCTTCTCGGGGTTGGTGTCGTCGAAGCGCAGGTGGCACACGCCGCCGTATTCCTTGGCCAGCTCGAAATTCAGCCAGATGCTCTTGGCGTGGCCGATGTGCAGGTAGCCGTTGGGCTCGGGCGGGAAGCGCATGCGCACCTTGGCGGGGTCGGGCATGCCCTGGGCGTGGTGGGCGGCGTCGCCCGGGGAACCGCCCCAGGTGCGGCCTGCGTAGGCACCCTGTGCGAGGTCGTTCTCGATCACGTGGCGCAGGAAATTGCTCGGTGCAGCGGTCGTTTTGGTGCCGCTTTTGTCGGTCGGGGAGGTCATCGCGTCATTCTAGAGGGGGGCTGTCGGGGTTACTTTTGGCAACGCTCTTCACAATGCAGCGTCCACCCGCTTTGCAATTGCAGCGTTCAATACGGACATGGGGCGCACAACGCCCCCCAACAAGGAGTCCCACATCATGAGCGTCACACGTTCTACCCTCTTCAAATGGGCCGCCGCCGGTGCGGTGGCCTTCGGTGCGCTGTTTGCCGCCACCTCGGCCAGCGCCCGCGGCGACGTGAGCTGGTCGATCGGCGTCGGCGTGCCCGGCGTGGCGGTCGGCGTGGGCGGTCCCGCCTACTACCCGGCCCCGGTCTATGCGCCGCCGGCCCCGGTGTATTACGCACCGCCGCCCCCGGTCTACTACCGCCCGCCGCCGCCGGTGTACTACCGCCCGGCACCGGTGTACTACGCACCGCCGCCGGCCTATTACGGCCCGCGCTACTACGGTCGTGGTTATCACCGCGGTCATGGCCACGGACACGGCCACTGGCGCTGATTTACAACGCCATTCGTGACTGAATGAAAAAAGCCGGCCCCGAAAAGGCCGGCTTTTTGCTGCGCGCCCGGCGCCTGGATTTCACATGGCGCGAAAAAGGTGGGCGTAGAGCCGGCTGACCGGGATCTTCTCGGCCCGCCCGCGCAGCGCGAGGTGCAGCTTGCCGGCCTCGTCGCGGTGCACCGCCTCGATGGCCGCGCTGCGCACCACCACCGCCCGGTGCACCTGCCAGAAGGTGTCGGCATCGAGCTGGGGCAGCAGTTGCTTGAGGGGCGTGCGGATCAGGTATTCCTGCGTGGCGGTGAGCACGCGCAGGTACTTGTCGGCGGCCTCGAAATACAGCACCTCGTCGATCGGCACCATGCGCACGGTGGCGCCGCCCGCATCGCTGGCGGCGATCATGCGCAGCGGCGCTGACGATGCCGACGGGGCCCCGCCGGCGGCGCCCAGCACCTGGCGCCATTGGGCGAGGGTGCGCTCCAGCACCTCGTCGGCCGGGATGGGCGGCGTCATCGACGGCGTGGCCGCCGCCAGCGCCTGCCGCAGCCGCGCCACGGTCTTGCGCAGGCGCTCGGGCTGTACGGGCTTGAGCACGTAGTCGATGGCCTCGGCCTCGAAGGCGCGCGCGGCGTACTCGTCGTAGGCGGTCACGAACACCAGCTGCGGCATCGGCGCCTCGTCGGTGGGCCAGCTGTCGGCCAGCTCGGCGGCGGCGCCCAGGCCGTCCAGGCCGGGCATGCGGATGTCGAAGAACAGCACCTGCGGCAGCAGCCGCAGCGCCTCGCGCACGGCGCTGCGGCCGTCGCGGGCGGTGGCGACCACGCGCAACTCGGGCCAGGCGGCGGCCAGTTCGGCCTGCAGGGCCTGGGCCAGCAGGGGTTCGTCTTCGGCGATGAGGGCGGTGAGGGGCATCGTCTTGTTGTTGTCGTGGGGCCTGTTCAGGCGGGCAGGGGAAGGTTCAGGGTGACGCACGTTCCGCCGCCCGTGGGCGCGGGGGCCAGGCGCAGGCGGCCTTGCTCGCCGTACACGGTGGCCAGCCGCTCGCGCACCTGTTCGAGCCCGAAGCCGCCGTCTTCCGAAGGCTGCGGTGGTGCCGCATCGAGCCCGACACCGGTGTCGCTCACCTCGATGACCAGTTCGCCCGCCTCGCGGCGCGCGCGCACGGCAATTTCGCCGCCTTCGACCTGAGGCTCGAGGCCGTGGCGGATGCTGTTCTCGACCAGCGGCTGCAGCAGCAGCGGCGGCACGGGCGTGTCACGCAGGTCGTCGGGCAGGTCGAGCGTGTAGCGCAGGCGCTCGCCCATGCGCACCGACATCAGTTCGAGGTAGTCGCCCAGCCGGTCGAACTCGGCCGACAGCGGATGCGACAGCGCGCGCGAGCCGCTGAGCGTCATGCGCAGATAACTGTTGAGCCGGTCGAGCATGGCCACGGCGCGCGGCGGGTCGACGGTGATCAGCACGCGCAGGTTGGCCAGCGTGTTGAACAGCATGTGCGGTTCGAGCTGGGTTTCGAGCAGCTTCAGGCGGGCGTCCGTGGCGTCGCGCTGGGCCAGGTCGAGTTGGCGCTGCATGTGCTTGCTGCGCCCGAGGCTGTAGAAGAAGTAGCACATGCCGATGGTGGCCGCCAGCGTGATGACGATGGTGGAGACCATCCGGTGCCGGGCGAAGCCGGTGAAGTCGAACAGCGGCCGGCCGACCCAGGCGTCCCCGATGGCGCCGCCACCGAGGAAGCCCAGCGTGACGCCGAAGGCCACCAGCACGAAGCCCCAGGGCCCGTGCGGCCAGAGCACGTTCTGGTGGCCGCTGATGAACAGGCGCCCGGTGTCGATGACCAGCCAGCTGATCGTTCCGATCGACAGCGAATACACCATCTGCGAACTCCAGCTGCCCATGCCCGAGACGGTCAGCGCCGCGGCGATGACGCAGCAGAAGGCGGCCGTGATCAGGCCGTGCCGCAGGATGTCTCTCAGGTTCTCGGCGCGAAAGCGCGACGGGCGTGGCGTGTCGTCCGCCGTGGCCGTCACCGGCGGTCCCCGCCACCTAGCGCGCGGCGCTCACGTTCCAGTAGCTGGTCGTACAGGCCGCCGCCGGGCGCGATGAGCCAGACCACGGCGCCGTGGATCAGCAGGCCCAGCCCCCAGCCCATGAGCGGGTACACGGCCCAGTTGTGGCCGCGCGAGGCGGCGAGCCCCACCAGCCCGACGTTGACGACCACGTAGACGAAGGCATGGATGAACCAGCCCATCTTGGCGCCGGCGCGGCGGCGGGCGCGCCGCTCGATGTCGGCGGACGAAGAAGAGGAGGAGGAAGAAGAGGAAGGGGACATGGGGGTCATGACAGCTCCTTGAGAGAGGCAGGTGAAAGGGGAACGAAGTCGCTGGCGGCCGATGCCGGCATCGACGGTGAAGGTGGCAGTGCCGCGCGCTGGCGCAGCTCCTCGGTGGTCTCGCCCGGCCCGTCCGCCCGCCAGCCCGGCGGCTTCACGAGGTAGCCGACGAAGGCGCGCAGTGAACGCGCCGAGCGCAGGTCGCGCCACAGGTCGCGCCATTGGCTGAACTCGATCTCGAACAGGTTGTACGAGGTGATCGGCTTCACCAGTCCGTAGCGGCAGGACAGGTCGGCACGCTCGGGGATGTAGGTGCCGAACAGGCGGTCGAACACGATCAGCACGCCGCCATAGTTACCGTCCAGGTATTCCAGGTTCGAGGCGTGATGCACGCGGTGGGCCGAGGGCGTGTTGAGCACCCATTCGAGCGGGCCGAGCTTCGGAATCCAGGTCGCGTGAATCCAGAACTGGTAGAGCAGGTTCAGCGTGAGCATCAGCAGGATGACCCGCGGCGGCATGCCCAGAAGCGGCGCCAGCAGGAAGAAGGCGAGCGTGCCGGTGAGCCGGCCGGTCCAGCCGAAGCGGTAGGCGGCCGACAGGTTCAGCTGGTTCGGCGAGTGGTGCACGGCGTGGGTGCACCAGAACCAGCGCACGCGGTGCGCGGCGCGGTGGTACCAGTAGTAGCAGAACTCCTGGCCGACGAAGCAGGCGAGCCAGCCGGTCCAGTGGTCCATCGGCAGCGTGAAGAGCCGGTGGGCGTAGAGCCAGTCCATGGCACCGACCCAGAAGGCCAGCGGCAGCAGCCAGCGCAGCGGGTATTCGCGCACCAGGAAGTCGAACACCGAGATGCCCGCCGCCTTCCAGTCGTAGCTGCGCCAGCCGTTGCGCCACGACAGCACCAGCGCTTCGGCCAGCGAGGCAAGCAGCACCACCGAGATGGAAATCTTGAGGATCAACACGAGCACGGTCATGGCGGTTCCTGGCGGCGAAGGGCGGGCGGGGCGTCGGAATCTTAGGCCGCGCGGGCGCTGCTGACCATCGCGCCCGACGCGGCGGCCAGGCGCCACAGGCGCGCGGCGCGGGCCGCGAAGATGCCGCTGAAGGCGCCGTACAACGCCGGCACGCCCAGGGCGAAGGCGGCCTGGTGGCGCAGCTCCGGATGCAGGGCCAGCGACACGCCCACCACGTACTTGGTGAGGAAGATGCCCATCATGAGCATCAGCGGCACGGCGGTGCCGGCCACCTCGAACTGACGGGCCGCCGCGTCGTAGCGCGTGGTCGCCGGCAGCGGACGGCGCAGCACCAGCACCATGAGCAGCAGCGCGGCCATGGCCCAGCCGAGCAGGGCGCCGGCCGACTCGCCGGACACCGACACCACGCCCCAGAACGACAAGCCGGCCATGGCGACCGGCATCACCAGCACGCGGTTCAGGCCGATGCGGTTGGCCACGAGCTGCCGGCCACCGAGCCAGGCCAGCAGGACGAACACGGCGAACACCCACTTCGGGGTGTGAAGAAGGATTTGCATCAGCATGAGAGGCTCCGTTCGGTTGGAAGAAGACAAAGGGGGCAGGGAATCGATGGAGCGGACTGTGCCGATGCCGCCCGGCCCCCGCCACGGCCATGCGACGAAATGCGGGTGGGCGGCGTGAAGTGCCGGTCACCGGCGTGAACGGCGACCCCGGCGATGGCGGGGTGCCGCGCAAACGGAAGCTTTACCGTCGCTTTACGGCACGGAAAACTGCGGGAGTGATATTTCGCGCTGTACTCTAGGCCGCCTCCCTTCAGGCCGCCTTTTCGCACCCCTTCGCACGCACCGCCCATGGATTCCCAAACGCCCCCCGAACCCCTGCCACCCGTCGTGTCGCCGACCCATCCTCCGGCGCGCCGGCGCCGCTGGGTCGGGAGCCTGCTGGCCCTGCTACTGCTCGTGGCACTGGGGGGCGGTGCCTGGTACCTGGTGCAGCGTTCCAAGTCGCCGGCACCGGGCGCGGGCGGGCCGGGTGCAGGCGCAGGCCGCCCCGGCGGCGGTGGCCCGGGCGGTCGGGCGGGCGGCGGAGGCCCGGCCTCCAGCACCGTCGGCACCGCCGTCGCGCGGCAGGCCGACATTCCGGTGCAGCTCGAAGCGCTGGGCACGGTCACGCCGCTGGCCAATGTGACGGTGCAGCCGCAGGTGTCGGGCGTGCTCACGGCCGTGCTGTTCAAGGAAGGCCAGATGGTCAAGAAGGGCGACGTGCTCGCCACCATCGACCCGCAGCCCTTCGAGAACGCGCTGGCGCAGGCCGCCGGCGCGCGCCAGCGCGACGAGGCCCAGCTGGCCGCGGCGCGCGTCACGCTGCAGCGCTACCAGACGCTGCTCGGCCAGGACTCCATCGCCCGCCAGGACGTCGACACCCAGGCCGCGCTGGTCAAGCAGCTCGAAGGCACCGTGGCCATCGACCGCGCCAACGAGAACACCGCCAAGCTCAACCTGGCCTGGAGCCGCATCACGGCGCCGGTGAGCGGGCGCATCGGCCTGCGGCCGGTGGATGCGGGCAACTACATCTCGACCGGCAGCACCGGCGGCGTGGCCACCATCACGCAGATTGCACCCATCGACGTCGAGTTCGCCATTCCGCAGGACCGCGTGCCCGAGGTGCAGGAGCGGCTGGGCCAGGGCGCCACGCTCGCCACCACCGCCTTCGACCGCACGCGCACGCGCCGGCTGGCCGACGGCAGCTTCTCCACGCTCGACAACATGGTCGACACGCAGACCGGCACCGTGAAGGCCAAGGCGCGCTTCACCAACGCCGACGGCGCGCTGTTCCCGAACCAGTTCGTCAACCTGCGGCTGCTGCTGCGCACCGTGAGCAGCGCGGTGGTGGTGCCGGTCACGGCGCTGCGCCACGGCCCGAACGGCGACTACGTGTACGTGGTGACGGCCGAGAACACGGCCTCGCAGCGGCCGGTGACGCGCGGCGAATCGAGCGTCGATTTCGCCTCCATCACCAAGGGCCTGCAGCCCGGCGAAACCGTGGTCACCGAAGGCGGCGACCGCCTGAAGGACGGCGCGCGCGTGCAGACCACGGTCGACCGGCCGGCCGGTGCGGCCTCGGGCGCGGCAGCGCCGGGCGGACGGCGTGGAGGACGTCGGCAGGAAGGTGGCGGTGGTGCGCAGGGCGGCGGTGCTCGTCCCGCCGAAGCGGCGGCACCGGCTTCGCCATCGCAGGCACCGGCTGCACCTGCCGCCGGAACGGCTGCGCCGGCTGCAGCGCCAGCGGCAGCAACGCCTGCACCTGCAGCAGCCCCTGCAGCCACGCCCGCCAAGCTCCCCACCGCCGAGCAGCGCCAGCGCATGCTCGACGCGGCCAAGGACGATCCCGAACAGCTTGAACGCCGCAAGCGTTTCCTCGAAGCCCTCGACCGCGGCGACCCCGCCGCGCTGGAGCGCTGGCAGCGCATGGCCGAGCGCGGTGGCGCCGGTGGCGGCGGCGAACGCGGCGGTGAGGGACGGCGCAGCCCATGAGCCCCTCGCGCCCGTTCATCCTGCGGCCGGTCGCCACCTCGCTGCTGATGCTGGCCATCGTGCTGGCCGGCCTGGTGGCGTTCCGCTTCCTGCCGCTGGCGGCGCTGCCGCAGGTCGACTACCCGACCATCCAGGTCCAGACGCTCTACCCCGGGGCCAGCCCCGAGGTCATGAGCAACACCGTCACCGCGCCGCTGGAGCGCCAGTTCGGCCAGATGTCGGGCCTGGACCGCATGAGCTCGACCAGCGCGGCGGGCGTGTCGATCATCACGCTGCAGTTCTCGCTGGGCCAGACGCTCGACGTCGCCGAGCAGGAAGTGCAGGCCGCCATCAACGCCGGCGGCTCGCTGCTGCCGGCCGACCTGCCCGCGCCGCCGGTGTACGCCAAGGTCAACCCGGCCGACGCGCCGGTGCTCACGCTGGCCATCACCTCCGACACGCTGCCGCTCACCGAGGTGCAGAACCTCGTGAACACCCGGCTCGCGCAGAAGATCAGCCAGGTCTCGGGCGTGGGCCTCGTGTCGCTCAGCGGCGGGCAGCGCCCGGCCGTGCGCATCCAGGCCAACACGCAGGCGCTGGCGGCCAACGGCATCGGGCTGGATTCGCTGCGCACCGCCATCAGCGCGGCCAACTCCAACGGCGCCAAGGGCAGCTTCGACGGCCCCAAGCGCGCCTACACCATCAACTCGAACGACCAGCTGCTCACGGTCGACGACTACAAGAACCTCATCGTCAGCTACAAGAACGGCGCGCCGATCCGCATGGTCGACGTGGCGCGCGTGGTCAACAGCGCCGAGAACACGCAGCTGGGTGCCTGGGCCGGACGCAAGGTCGACGGGCAGGTGCAGCTCACGCCGGCCATCATCCTGAACGTGCAGCGCCAGCCCGGCGCCAACGTGATCGCGACCGTCAACGCCATCAAGAAGCAGCTGCCCGAGCTGCAGGCCGGCATGCCCGCGGGCCTGCAGGTCGAGGTGCTGAGCGACCGCACCGCCGGCATCCGCTCGTCGGTGCAGCACGTCGAGATGGAACTGGTGCTGGCCGTGGTGCTCGTGGTGCTGGTGATCTTCGCCTTCCTGGGCAGCCTGCGCGCCACCGTCATCGCCAGCATCGCCGTGCCGATCTCTCTCATCGGCAGCTTCGGCCTGATGTACCTGCTCGGCTACAGCCTGAACAACCTGAGCCTGATGGCGCTGACCATCGCCACCGGCTTCGTGGTGGACGACGCGATCGTCATGATCGAGAACATCGCGCGCTACATCGAGGAGGGCGAGAAGCCATTGCAGGCCGCGTTCAAGGGCGCCGCGCAGATCGGCTTCACGATCATCTCGCTGACCGTGTCGCTCATCGCCGTGCTGATCCCGCTGCTGTTCATGGGCGACGTGGTGGGCCGCCTGTTCCGCGAGTTCGCGGTGACGCTGGCGATCACCATCCTGATCTCGGGCGTGGTCTCGCTCACGCTGGTGCCGATGATGTCGGCGCGCTGGCTCAAGCACGAGCCAAAGAAAGACGCATCGGGCACCGGCTTCGGCGCGCGCGCCCAGCGTTTCTTCGACGGCGTGATGGTGCGCTACGACCGCTCGCTGCACTGGGTGATCGCGCACCAGCCGCTCACGCTGCTGGTGGCGCTGCTCACGCTGGTGCTGACCGTGCTGCTGTACCTCACGATCCCCAAGGGCCTGTTCCCCACGCAGGACACCGGCCAGCTGCAAGCCCGCGTGCAGGCCGCGCAAGACGTGTCCTTCGAGCGCATGGCGCAGCTGCAGCAGCAGGCCGCGCGCGCCATCCTCGAAGACCATGACGTCGAGAACCTCAGCTCCTTCGTCGGCGTGGACGCGGCCAACAACACCATGCTGCACACCGGCAGCATGCTCATCAACCTGACCCGCAGCCACGACAACCAGCAGGAGGTGATGGACCGCCTGCGCGAGCGCGTGCGGCAGGTGGCCGGCCTCACGCTGTACCTGCAGCCCACGCAGGACCTGACCATCGACGCCGAGACCGGGCCGACCGAGTACCGCGTGTCGCTCGAAGGCGTGAACAGTGCGCTGGTCACCGAGTGGATGCAGAAGCTGGTGGCGAAGCTGCAGGAATCGGACAAGGTGCGCAACGTGAGCAGCGATGCTGGGGCGCAGGGGCTGGCGGCGTATGTGAACGTGAACCGCGACACGGCGTCGCGGCTGTCGATCACCGCGAGTTCGGTGGACGACGCGCTGTACAGCGCCTTCGGGCAGCGCATCGTGTCGACGATCTTCACGGAGACGAACCAGTACCGCGTGATCCTGGAAGCGCAGCCGGGCATGGTGAATACGCCGCAGACGCTGGGGCAGCTGAACCTCATTGCGGGGTCTGGCACGGCGACGCCGTTGTCGGCGTTTGCGGAGATCAGCGAGCAGCAGGCGCCGTTGCAGATCACGCACGTGGCGCAGTATCCGGCGAGTACGTTGAACTTTGATACGGCGCCGGGGGTGTCGCTCGGTGGATCGGTTGCCGCGATTCGCGCGGCTGCTAAAGAGATCGGGCTGCCGAGCAGTGTGACGATGACTTTTCTGGGGGCTTCTGGGGCTTATGAGAAGTCGTTGTCGAATCAGCTGTGGTTGATTTTGGCGGCGGTGGTTTGTGTGTACATCGTGCTGGGGGTGCTGTACGAGAGCTATGTGCATCCGTTGACGATCTTGTCTACGTTGCCTTCTGCCGGGGTCGGTGCCTTGCTGGCCTTGATGCTGACCGGCAATGACCTGGGGGTGATCGGGATCATCGGGATCATCCTGCTGATCGGCATCGTGAAGAAGAACGCGATCATGATGATCGACTTTGCTATCGATGCGGAGCGGACGCAGGGGAAGTCGGCTCGTGAAGCCATTCATCAAGCTGCTTTGCTGCGGTTTCGTCCGATCTTGATGACTACGTTGGCTGCGCTGTTTGCTGCTGTGCCGCTGATGTTCAGTTTTGGGGACGGGGCTGAATTGCGACGTCCTCTCGGGCTTGCGATCTTTGGCGGGTTGATCGTTAGTCAGCTGCTGACTTTGTTCACTACGCCTGTTATTTATCTGGCGTTTGATCGGTTGGGGGGGGGGAGTGCGCGTCGGTCTTCTGCTGAGCTTGAGGAGGAGGCGGCTTGATCTGGTTTACCTCCTGTCGCTGGTTTGCTTTCCGAGGCCGGGAGTTCCGCCCGGCGGCGGACTTAATTTATTTTTCTT
>NZ_JBWKYF010000106.1:0-17244 GCF_059423605.1 Variovorax sp. GW460-12-1-14-LB1 | reverse complement strand
GTGGTGGTGGTGGCGGCGGTGGCGGTTACGCCCCGCGTGCTCCCGCAGCCGCACCGCGTGCCCCGGCACCGGCGCCGCGCCAGGCGCCGGCCAAGTCGTCGTCGGGCTTCGACGACATGGACGACGACATTCCGTTCTGAAACCGGCTCCTTGAGCTTTTCAATGAAGGCCTGCCTTTTCGAAGGCAGGCCTTTTTTTGCACTTTTTATTTCGAATTCTCTCCATGGGCGGTCGTGCCCGGGAAAGTGCTGTTTTGCCAAGGAAGCGCAGCCTCTTTGTTCGTCTGGCCGTTGAGCGCAGGGGAAGCGTTTGACGTGAGTCCCTTTTCGACGGCAATGACTGTGTTCAGAGGGGCAATTCCCGGCGGCAATCAACCCATTGGCTCCGGCCGTTCTGCTGAATAGCGCCGTTCAGCAGCGCATCGCCGGAGATGGTCGGCCGTCGCGAAGAAGCAGGGCGTCGCACGGCCACGCTGTCTGCGGACGTCGGAGTGGCCGCAGGGGGCCGCGCGGATCGCCGTCGGCCGGTTCGCCGCGATTGGTCCGCTTCGGCGCACGGAATTGGTCCTTGTCCCGCACCGTGCGGCGTCGGAGCATGCAGGCCATAGAACACCGAGACAAGCACGACATGCAGAGCGCCGCCTCCCACTGCCCGCCATCGACCGTCGCACGCGCCGAAGTCCAGGCCCTGCGGTCCTCGAAGATCCGCGAGGTCGCCAATGCAGGCATGGACCGCAAGGACATCCTGCCTTTCTGGTTCGGCGAGCCCGACGAGGAGACGCCGGACGAGATCTGCGGCGCTGCGATCGCAGCCCTCGAGAACAGGCGCACCTTCTACGTCCAGACGCTGGGCGAGCCCGCGTTGCGCGAGGAGATCGCCCGGTACCTGTCGCGCTGGCATGGCCCGATCGGCGTTGAACGGGTGGCGGTGACGAGTTCGGGCACGCATGCGCTGATGCTGGCCCTGCAGGCGCTGCTGAACCCCGGCGACCGCGTCGTGGCCGTGACGCCGTTGTGGCCCAACCTGGTCGAGATGCCCAAGGTGCTGGGCGCGCACGTGGAGACCGTCGCATTGCAGTTCACCGCGGCGGGGTGGGTGCTCGACGAGCAGCGCCTTCTGGAAGCGCTTCGGCCGGGCACCCGCGCGCTGCTGCTGAACGCGCCCAACAACCCGACGGGCTGGACCCTTTCGCGCGAGGCGCAGGAAGCCATCCTCGCGCACTGCCGGCGCCTGGGCATCTGGATCGTCAGCGACGATGTCTACCAGCGCATCAGCTTCGATGCGCCGTGCGCGCCGTCCTTCCTGGACATCGCGACGCCCGAGGACCGGGTCATCAGCTGCAACTCCTTTTCCAAGGCCTGGCGCATGACCGGATGGCGCCTGGGCTGGATCGTCGTGCCGCCGGCGATGCTGGGCGACATCGGCAAGCTGATCGAGTACAGCAGCACCTGCGCGCCGCCCTTCGTGCAGGCGGCGGGGGTGGTCGCCCTGGCGCACGGGGAAGACGCCATTGCCCGGACGGTCGAGCGGCTGCGCCAGGGCAGGGACCACCTGGCGGCGCGCCTGGGGAGCGTTCCGGGGGTCGAGCTCGCCGCGCCCGCCCGCGGTGCGATGTACACCTTCTTCCGTGTCGAAGGCGTCACGGACAGCCTCGCGTTCTGCAAGCAGCTCGTGGCCGAGGCCGGGCTGGGGCTGGCGCCCGGCGTGGCCTTCGGCCCCGAGGGCGAAGGCTACCTGCGCTGGTGCTATGCCAGCGGCACGCCGCGCCTGGACGACGGCGTTCGGCGCCTGGCCGCCTACCTGGAACACCACCCAACCACACGATGAGGATGCGATGAACACCCAAGACATTGCGGGCGCCCTTTGGCAAGCCATGGAGGACGGACGCCACATGCCGTCGGAATGGGCCGGGAAGTTCTCCCTGCAGCAGGGCTACGAAGTGCAGCTGGCCCTGTTGCACAAGCGCCTGGCCAGGGGCGAGCGGCAGACGGGCTGGAAGGTCGGCCTCACCGCCGAGGCCATGCGCGTGCAGCAGCAGGTGCACGAGCCCTGCTTCGGCTATCTGCTGGAAAGCGGCCGGCATGCGAGCGGCCAGGCCTATCGCTTTTCCGAGCTGATCGCGCCGGGCTTCGAGAACGAGCTGTGCCTGACCATCGGCAAGACGCTGCGCGGACCCGGCGTGAGCCTGGAGGAGGTCGCTGCCGCCGTGACGCATGCGGCACCGGCCCTGGAGATCGTGGAGGTCCGCGGTCCGTTTGCCGGCAACCTGGCGCTGGCCATGGCGGACAACGCGCAGCAGAAGGCCTATGTGACGGGGGCGGCCGTGCCGCTGACGGCCGACAACCGCGACCTGGCCGGCGCCAACGTGACGGTGCAGGTCGACGGCGCCGTCAGCGAGACGGCCTCCGGCTCGGCGGTCATGCAGGGCGGCGGGCTGCTCTCGGTGCTGTGGCTGGCGAACAAGCTGGCCGAATTCGGGTTGGCGCTGGAGGCGGGGATGCAGGTGATGTCCGGGTCCTTCACACGGCAGTACCGCGCCTCGCAGGGCATGCAGGTGCATTCCTCGTTCGACCGCTTCGGCACGGTCGCCGCGAACTTCATCTGAAGCAAGAGGTCTCCATGGATCTGGGAATCAAGGGCAAGATGGCGCTGGTGTGCGCCGCGAGCAAGGGGCTGGGTCGGGCGTGCGCGTTCGCACTGGCGGAAGACGGCGCATCGCTCACCATCGTGGCGCGCGGCGCGCAGGCGCTCGAGGCCACCGCCAATGAAATTCGCGAGGCCACCGGCGTGCACGTGCGCACGGTGGCCGCCGACGTCACCACGGTGCAGGGGCGGGCGCTCGTCCTCGAGGCCTGCCCCGCGCCGGACATCCTGGTGACCAATGCTGCAGGCCCCAAGCCGGGCGACTTCCGCCAATGGACGTGCGACGACTGGATGGTGGCACTCAACGCCAACATGCTGACGCCCATCGAGCTGATCAAGGCAACGGTGGACGGCATGATGGCGCGCGGCTTCGGCCGCATCGTCAACATCACCTCGTCCTCGGTGAAGGCGCCCATCGACATCCTGGGCCTGTCCAACGGCGCGCGCAGCGGGCTCACCGGTTTCGTGGCGGGCCTGGCGCGACGCACGGCGCATCGCAACGTCACCATCAACAACCTGCTGCCCGGCTCGTTCGCCACCGACCGCCTGCGCGCCACGGTGGAGGCTGCCGCGGCCGGGTCGGGTCGCTCGTTCGAGGCCGAGCAGACCGAATGGCAGGGCCGCAGCCCGGCCGCGCGCTTCGGCGATCCGATGGAGTTCGGCCGCGCCTGCGCCTTCCTGTGCAGCGCCCATGCCGGCTACATCAACGCACAGAATCTGCTGCTCGACGGCGGGGCCTATCCCGGGACCTTCTAGGCGAAGCGCCAGCACCGTTCAAAAGGAACTCACTTGAGCGACCCCCAACGACAACAAGGCAGGCAGATCGTGTCTGCCACCGGCATCGAGAAGCGCTTCGGCGCGCTGGACGTGCTGCGCGGCATCGACCTGTGCGCCCACGAGCACGACGTGGTCACGCTCATCGGCGCCAGCGGCTCGGGCAAGAGCACCTTCCTGCGTTGCCTCAACCTGCTCGAAGTGCCCGACGCCGGCACCGTCGCCATCGATGGCGAGGAGATCCGCATGCGCCGGTCGTCGGCAGGGCAGGCGAGCCCTGCCAGCAAGAGCCAGGTGAACCGGTTGCGCGCGGGCATCGGCATGGTGTTCCAGAACTTCAACCTGTGGAGCCACATGACCGTGCTGGAGAACGTGGCCATGCCGCCCATGAAGGTGCTGGGGCTGTCGCGCCGCGAAGCGACGGAACGGGCCGAAGCGCTGCTCGCGAAGGTCGGGCTCGGCGACCGGCTGCGGCACTATCCGGCCCACATCTCGGGCGGCCAGCAGCAGCGCTGCGCCATCGCCCGCGCGCTGGCGATGGAGCCCAAGCTGCTGCTGTTCGACGAGCCCACGTCCGCGCTCGACCCCGAGCTCGTGGGCGAGGTGCTGAAGGTGATCCGCCTGCTCGCCGAGGAGGGGCGCACCATGGTGATGGTCACCCACGAGATGGCGTTCGCACGCGAGGTCTCGACCGAGGTCGCCTTCCTGCACAAGGGAAAGATCGAGGAACGCGGGGCGCCTGCCGACGTGTTCGGCAACCCGCGCAGCGAGCGTTGCCGCAAGTTCCTCGACAGCGTTCTGTAGCCACGACATCACGAACCAAGAACTGGAGACGAAATGAAGAAATGGTTGTTCGCAGGCCTGCTGGCCGCGTGCTCCGTCGCCGCCATGGGCCGCGAGATCAAGGCCGGGGTGCAGTGCACCTATCCGCCCTTCAACTACCGCGATGCGTCGGGCGAGCTGAAGGGTTTCGAGATCGACATCGCCCGCGAGATCGGGCGGCGGATGAACGCCAACGTGCAGTTCGTCTGCCTGGGGTTCGACGGGCTGATTCCCGCGCTGCTTTCCAGGAAGATCGACATCGTCGCCTCGAGCCTCTCGATCACCGAGACGCGCAAGAAGAGCATCGACTTCTCCGTTCCGTACCGGGCCTCCACGGCGCGCTTCGTGGGCCGCAAGAACGGGGGGCTGCTCCCGATGAAGCCCGACAACACGCCCAACGCGGGCGCGCTCAAGGGCAAGGTGGTGGGCGTGCAGCGGGCCACCACGAACGACAGCTACCTTGCGGGCGAGTTCTCCGGCGTCGAGATCACGCGCTACGACTCGGCCGAGAACATGCTGCTGGACCTCGTGGCCGGCCGCATCGACCTCATGCTCGTGAGTCCGATGAAGGTTCGCACCGACTTCCTGGAGAAGCCGGAAGGGCGCAACTACGAGTTCGTCAGCCCCGAGATCGAGGCGCCCAAGTACCTGGGCGAAGGCGTGGCCGTCGGCTTGCCCAAGGGGGCCACGGCGCTGCGCGACGAGATCAACGCGGCGCTCAAGGGCATGTTTGCCGACGGAACCTTCAAGGCGATCAACCAGAAGTACTGGAGCTTCAGTGTGCTGCCCGCGGTCTGGCACTGACGCCGTCGCGCCACCGAATCCGCTCGTCGACTGCTGACGACACCATGGACATGTTCAACGGCTGGGGGCCGACCATCGCGCAAGGTGCCTGGACCACCGTGGAGGTGGCGCTGGTGTCGTCGGTGTTCGGCATCGCGCTGGGGCTTCTGGGCGCGGCGGCCTGCCTGTCCCGCTTCAAGGCGGTGCGCTGGCTGGCCGAGGCCTACATCACGGCGATACGGGGCATCCCGCAACTGCTGCTGATCCTGATGGTGTACTTCGGCAGCACGGTGGTCTTGAGCCGGCTGCTCGCGCTGGTCAGGCCCGACGCGGGCATGGTCGAGATCCCGCCGTATCCGGCGGGTGTGTTCGCACTGGCACTGATCTTCGGCGGCTACGCCTCGGAGGTGTTCCGCGGCGCGCTCACGGCCATTCCCCGCGGGCAGGTGGAGGCCGGCATGGCCGTGGGCATGGGCACCCTGCAGATCTTCTTCGTGATCCAGTGCCCGCAGATGCTGCGGCTGGCGCTGCCGGGCCTGGGCAACATCTGGATCTCGACGCTCAAGGACACCTCGCTGATCTCCATCGTGGGGCTGAGCGAGCTGATGAAGGCCTCCGAACTGGCCACCAGCGACACGCGCCGCGCCCTGTTCTTCTACCTCAGTGCCGGCGCCATCTACCTCACGCTGACCGTGCTGAGTTCGCTCGTGCTGCATCAGCTCGAACGCCGCGGCGCCCGTGGCGAAAGGACGGCCTGACCATGGATGTCGAACTCATTGTCGAGAGCCTTCCGGTGCTCTGGCAGGGCGCGCTGCTCACGCTGGAACTCTTCGCGATCACGATGGTGCTCGCGACGCTGCTGGCGGTGCCGCTGGCCATCGTGCGCGTCCAGAAGGCCTGGTGGCTGCGCTGGCCCGTCGAGGTGTTCTCGCAGGTCTTCCGGGGAACGCCGCTGCTGGTGCAGATCTTCATCGTGTACTACGGCATTGCCCAGATCGATGCGGTGCGCGACAGCTGGGCCTGGCCCTACCTGCGCAAGCCGTACTGGTGCGCCGTCATCACCTTCGTGCTGAACACGACGGCCTACGCCGTGCACATCTTCCGTGGGGCGATCCAGGCGGTGCCGCACGGGGAGGTCGAGGCCGGACAGGCCTTCGGGCTTTCTTTCGGCGCGCTGTACCGCCACGTCATCCTTCCGCGGGCGATGCTGCTGGCGCTGCCGGCCTACGGCAACGAGGTGATCAAGACGATCAAGCGCACCTCGCTGGCCAGCGCCATCACGCTCTCGGAGCTGACGGGCGTGGCCAACACCCTGGTGGCGCGCACCTTCGCCCCCTACGAGATCTTCATTGCGGCCGGGTTGATCTACCTTGCCTTCGCGTTCGCCGCCAACCACCTGGTGCGGCGGCTGGAGCACCGCATGTCTCGCCATCTTCGCCACTTGCCGGCGCAGCACGGCACCGGGCCCATGCCCACTTGATCCAGGAGACCGCGTGTCCACTTCTTCCGTTCCAGAGTCGGCGATGGCCGAATTCCTCGCCTTCGCCCATGGGCTGGCCGACGCCAGCGGCGCCATCCTGCGCGAGAACCTGTACAGCCGCAGGGGCTTCGAGTCCAAGGAGGACGACAGCCCCGTCACCGTCGTGGACAAGCATGTCGAGCAGACGCTGCGCACGCTGATCCGCCACCGCTATCCCTCGCACGGCATCCTCGGCGAGGAGTTCGAGGGCCAGGACCTCGACGCCGAGTACGTCTGGGTGCTCGACCCGATCGACGGCACCAAGGCCTTCATCACGGGCATTCCCATCTACGGAACGCTGATTTCGCTGGCGCGCCACGGCACGCCGATCATCGGCGTGATCGACCACCCCATCACCAACGACCGATGGGCCGGGGCGCAGGGCCAGCCGTCCACCTTCAACGGCCAGCGCATCCGCAGCCGCGAGTGCCCGTCGCTGGCCGACGCGCTGGTGTCGTGCAGCAACCCGGAGCCCTTCGGTCCGCGCGAGCGCGAGGCGTTCGAGACGCTGCGCAGCGCCGCCAAGTGGTGCGTGTACGGATCGAGCTGCTATGCGTACGGCTGCATCGCCAACGGAACGATCGACATCGGCATCGACTGCGGCCGCCACCGCGAGGTCGACTACTGCGCGCTGGTGCCGGTGATCGAGGGCGCCGGCGGCGTCATCACCGATTGGGAGGGGCGCCCGCTCACGATCTACTCCGGCAACCGGCTGGTCGCGTCGGGCAACCCCCGCCGCCACGAGGAGGTCCTGCGCATGCTTGCGGGCGCCTAGCGCGGGCGACCGGGCCGTATATTCGAAGGCCGCCGCAGCCCTGTCCGGCACGGGCGGCATGGAGATCTCGTATGCCGCGGCACTTCAACTACCCGACCTGGAGTTCGCTCTCGCTGGACCGCAGCGGCTCCGATCCGCTGCACGTCCAGGTGTTCGAGCAGATCCGCCAGGCCATCGTGCAGGGGCGGATCTCCAAGAACTCGCGGCTGCCGCCCACCCGCCAGCTGGCCGCGGAACTCGGCGTGTCGCGCAACACCGTGGTCCTGGTCTACGAACGGCTGCTGGCCGAGGGCTATGTCAGCGGCCGCGTCGGGGCGGGCACCTACATTGCCGCCGTGCTGCCCGAGGAGCGCAGCGCGCCGGCCGGGGCACCGTCGAACGCCCCTGCCGCCGCGCCGGCGCCCCGGCACATCTCGCGGCGCGCGCAGGCGATGTCCGAACTGGCGCTGCCGCCCGAGCGCAATGCCACGTTCGACCTCAGCCCGACCGTGCCCGCGCTCGACCAGCTGCCGTTCGAGCAGTTCGCCAAGGTCTCGTCGCAGTACTGGCGCTCGGCGCCGGCCGCGGAGCTGGGCTACGGCTCGCCGATGGGGCTGCCCGAACTGCGCCAGCAGATCGCGGACTATGTGGGCGAGGCACACGGCATTTCCTGCCTGCCGGACCAGGTGCTCGTGGTCGACGGCACGACGCAGGGCTTCGTGCTGGCAGGCCAGGTGCTGACCGACCACGGCGACCGCATCATCGTGGAAGACCCCGGCTACATCACCCGGCTTGCCGCCTTGATGGGCTTCGGCGCGGACCTGGTGCCCGTGCCCATCGACCTGCAGGGCCTGGACAGCAGCCGGTTCGACAGCCATGCGCCCGACGCGCGGCTGATCGTGGCGTCGCCCACCAATCAGTTCCCCTTCGGCAGCACGATGCCGCTGGAGCGGCGCCTCTCGCTCCTGCAGTGGGCGCACGAGCGCAATGCCTGGGTGATCGAGTACGACTTCAACAACGCCTTCCATTTCCGGGGCAGGCCGCTGCCTCCGCTGGCGGCGCTGGACCACGGGGGGCGGGTCATCTACATCGGGAACTTCAACCGTTCCATCTCGCCCGCGCTCAACCTGGCCTACCTGGTGGTCCCGCCCGACCTGGCGGACGCCTTCGCCTGCGCCACGCAGATCTTCTCGTTCAAGGCGTCCATGCCGACCCAGGGCGTGGTGGCCGACTTCATGGCGAGCGGGCAGCTGGCGGCCCACATCCGGCGCATGGGCGTGCGCTATCGCGAACGCGCGCAGCTCATGGAGCACTGCTTCAGGACGCTGGTGGGGCGCGATTTCGAGCTGTCGACCACCGGCTCGGGGCTGCACCTGTCGGCCATCTCGCGCACGCCGATCGACGATGCGGCGGTTTCCCAGGCGCTGCTGGCGCACCGCATCGACGTGCCCGCGATCTCCGCCTACTGCCTGAGCGAGCAGGTCCGCACCGGCTTCGTCTTCGGGTTCGGCAACACGCCCGCCGAGCGGATCGCCCCGGCGTTGGCGCTCTTTGGCAGTGCGGTCGCGAACGCCTGAAGCTCGTTCACTGCCCTTCAATTGTTTCGAATCCGTGAACACCGCGGTTCGTTTTGCTACGGGTTTTTACCTAGATCGAGGCGCACAATTCATCTCACGGACCAGCCCTCAAAGCTGATCTGGGTGAACAGGGCCCCGAGCGAGGTGGCCGCCCTCCGAAAAAGAACAGAGGGGCGGTGACCCACCCAAGACCGGTTCGACATCCGAAGCAAGAACTTGAACTGAATTGAAGAAGGAAGAAATCCAAATGACCGCCTCGAAGATCCTCTCCGCCGTTGCTGTTGCCCTGATGGCCGTTGCCGGCGCCGCCCATGCCGAAAGCTATGAAGGCGTGCATCAACTGACCTCGGCCGCCAGCCGCGCCGACGTTGCCGCCCAAGCCGTCGTGGCCGCGCACAGCGCCAACCCCTACGCCACCGGCGCCAACGCAGGCCCCGCGCAAGTGATCGTCTCGACCGCCAGCCGCGCTGCCGTGCGTGCCGACGCTGTCGCCGCCGCACACAGCGCCGACCCGTACGCCGAAGGCGCTTCGTCGGGCGTGGCCCCGATCGTCGCCAGCACCGTCGACCGCGCCGCGGTTCGCGCCGCAGCCCGCGCTGCCGCCCACGGCGACGCACTGCCGCTGTAAGCAACAGCCAGAACGCTTCGCCGACGGGATCGGCGAGCGTTCCAGGTCTTGATGAAAGCCGGCCCTGCCAACGCAGGGCCGGCTTTTTTCATGGGCCATGACCGTGAATTCTTGGCCGAAAGTCACATTGCCTTGGCCTTGCGCATCCCTCATGATTTGGGCGCGGGAGGGATGGCCGCCAGAGCGCATGCTTTCGCATTAACGCATCGCCGTGGTGCGGACACGCGAGAATCGAGCGTCGTTCCGACCGCGAAAAATGAAAGCACGATCCGTCGCCAACCAAGCGACGACCCACTACGCATGGCCCTCACTCTCGACCCCGAAGACACGCGCGGACGCATCCACGACCTGGTGTGGAGCGGCTTCCATGCCGATGCCGACATCGGCTGGATGATCACCGACGAGTACCTCGATCCCGATGAGCTCACGCCCGAGGACCGCGCCTGGATCAAGGCCGAAACCACGCGAGCTTGCGCCGCCAAGCGCGCCGCCGAGGCGCAATGGCCCGCGCAGACCGAGTACGACCGGCTCGAGGCCGTGTTCGCGCAGCTGCGCAGCGAAAAGATCATCGCCCTGCACCGCGCGGGCAACACGCTGTCCGACGGGCACGACGACGTGCGCGAGCAGTGGCGTGCGGCGGGCCGGCTCGAGTCCGGCATCCGCGGCTGCTGCTTCTATCACGCACAGGACCTGGACGGCGCCGTGCGCTCCGGCCGCCTGTACCTCGCCTTCAGCGGCGGCATGATCCCCGAGATCGCGCAGCGCGAAGCCAACACCGTCGTGGTCGGCCGCCGCATCGTCGAGCTGTTGCGCGACGCCGGCTTCGGCGCGCAATGGAGCGGCAACATCAACGAGCGCATCGAAGCCGACCTCGGCCAATGGCGCAAGCGAGGCCCCGCCGCGTGAGTGCGCAGGCCTGGCAGCCGCCGCGCCGCATCGACGCGATCGACTTCTGGCTGCGCTCGCGGCTGCTCGCCACGGCCCACGCCCTGCGCGAAACCCTGCGGCCCTCGGCCCGGCGCTGGCCCAGCGGCGCGCACACTCTGGCTGACGCGCCGGTGCTCGCGCAGCACCGAACTCCCTTGTGGTCCGACGGCCGGGCCGATGAATTCCCGCTGGTCGCCGGCAAGGTGCACAACCTGCGCGTGGCGCGGCCGGCCTTCGACGCCATCGAGGTGCCGGCCGGCGAAGTGCTGAGCTTCTGGCGCCAGCTGGGGCGACCGGGCGCCGGGCGCGGCTTCGTGGTCGGGCGCGAGGTGCGCGGCGGCTGCGTGGTGCCGACGCTGGCCGGCGGGCTGTGCCAGCTGTCGAACGCCCTGGCCACCGTGGCCGTGCGCGCGGGCTTCGAGCTGGTCGAGCGCCACGGCCACACGGCGCGCATCGAGCAGGCGGATGCGCCGGACGGCGATGCCGTCGATGCGACGGTGTTCTGGAACTACGTCGACGTCAAGCTGCGCGCCCGGCACGCCTGGCGGCTCGAAGTGGCGTTGACCGACACCGAGCTCGTGGTGCGCATCCGCGCGCGCACGCCGCTGGCGGTGCCGGCCGAGCCCGTCACGCTGCGGCGCACGAACGACGACGCGCCCACCGCGCTGCCGCTGGCGCGCGGCTGCCTGAGCTGCGACCAGACGGCGTGCTTCCGCCACCGTCCGCCGGTCGATGTCGGCGCCGAAGGGCGCACCGCCGTGCTCGTCGATGGCTGGACGCCGGAGTTCGCACGCCACCTGCGCGATGCGCATCCGCAGGCGCAGCGCATGCAGCCCGTGCCGCTGCGGCTCGCGTTCTGGCGCGTGCCTGCTGCCGGCTGGCATCGCGAGCCCGCGACGAACGAACCGGTGACCACCGCATGGGCCGCGAGCCTGCGCCGTGCCGTGTGGCAGCGGCTCTGGGCGCGGCAGGCGGGCCGACGCCAGGCCAGCCTGATCGACGGCCAGCGCTGGCTCGCGCAGGCCTTTGCCGCGCGGCTGGCGCCTTCGCACACGCACCTGGTGGTCGAGCAGTCGCTGCTGCCGCACCTGCAGCGCCTCGGCGCGCTCGACGGACGCCGCATCACCGTGCTGGCCGGCGCCTTGCCGATGGCCGACATTGAAAAGCAGCTCGATGCCGCGTCGCAGCGCTGGCCCGGCGACGCCACCTTGCGCGACTTCCGCGCCGATGCATCGCTGGTGCGCGACGAAGCGTTGGCGCTCGCGCGCGCGGCGGTCGTCGTCACGCCGCATGCCGCCGTGGCGCAAGCCATGGCGACGTGCGCGCCGCAGGCCACGCTGCAGCGGCTCGACTGGGCGCTGCCGCAGGTGAAGGCCACGCACGGCAAGCGCGAAGAACCACCGCTCGTCGTGTTCGCCGCCAGCGCACTGGCGCGCAAGGGCGCACGCGAGCTCGCCGCCGCGCTGCAAGGCTGGCCGTGCCGCCTGCGCGTGCTCGGCGCACCGTCGGACGACGCGCGGCTCTGGCAGGGCATCGAACACATTCAACACATGAACTGGCAGGGCGACTGGCTGGCCGGTGCGAGCGTCGTCGTGCTGCCCGCGCACGTCGAGCACGCACCGCGCGCATTGCTGCGCGCCGTGGCGGCCGGCGTGCCCGTGGTGGCATCGACGGCCTGCGGCCTGGCCGGCCTGGCCGGCGTGCCGGGCGTGCACGAGGTCGCACCCGGCGACATCGACGCACTGCGCACCGCATTGCAGCAAGCCGCCCGCCTGACCTGAACGGAGAACAACCCCCGTGGCATCGATCGAACAGGCCCGCGCGGCCCTGGCTTCCCATGGCGCGCTGGCGCCGCAATCCGCCGCCGAGCACTGGCGCGGCGAGCTGGCCTTGCCCGCCGCCCTCGCCACCTTCTATGAACAGGTCGGCCCGCTCGGCGAATGGGTCAACGAGCGCGTGGGCTATGCCGGCCTCACGGTGCCGACCACCGGCAACCCGTTCAGCATTCCCGCGCTCTCGCGCCTGTGGCAGCTGCAGGCGGGCTACCGCTGGCACGGCATCACCGGCGAGCGCATCGCCGACTGGCCCGACCATTGGCTGGTGGTGGCCGACCAGGGCGCCGATCCGTTCATCTTCGACCTGCGCACCGGCGCGATCCAGTTCGCGATGCACGGCACGGGCGCCTGGGAGGAAGACGAACCGCTCTTCGCCGACATCTTCGAGATGGCCGCCTGCCTGGGCACCATCGGCCAGGTGTGGGACGAAGCGGGCGACGCCATCTTCACCGACGAGGACGACTGCGAGGTCGACCCGGTGCACCGCGCGCGCCTGGTCGAGCGCCTCGTGCCGCTGCTGGGCAGTGCGGCGGCGGCCGAAAACGTCGTCGACGTGTTCGGCTGGTAAGGGAAAAAGAAAAGAAGACACATGAGCATCGACCTGCAGACCCTCAAATGCGGCGAGTGCGGCAGCAGCGCGCTGCGCCGCACCGGCCTGAACGAATACACCTGCGCGCACTGCGGCTCGATGTCGCTGGTGGAAGACGACGTGTCCGACCGCCTCGAGCGCGTGCTGCAGCAGGTCAAGCACCACGCCGGCCAGCAGATCGCCGCCGAACAGGCGCTGCGCCAGAAGCAGATGGTGCGCACGATCGGCTTCGTCGTGATCGGCTTTCTCGGCGTGGCGGTGGCCGTCCAGGTCGCGATGATGCTGTTCGGCTCCGGCAAGCGCAGCGATGCGCCTTCGGTGGCGCGCGCGATCGTCGAGCGCACCATCGCGACCGACGGCCTGAAGCTGTCCGAGCCGCGCCAGGTGCTGGTCGGCGAGCGGCCGAAGCTCCTGGTGCTGGCGCGCAACGAAACCGGCCGGCCGCTCGAGCGGCCCGGCCTGAAGGTGGTGTTCCACGACGGCGACACGCGGCTGAACGAGCGCAGCGAATCCCTGCCGATCGACGTGCTGATGCCCGGCGAGTCCGCGCCCGTGCTGGTCGACCTGCCCTCGGGCCAGAACGTCACGCGGCAGGACGTGACGGTCGAGAAGCTGTCCGAACCCCGCAGCGCCGCCGAAGGGCCGCGCCTGGCGTTCTCGCGCCTGCGGCTGGTGCAGCAGGGCGAGCGCGTGCGCCTGGTCGGGCGCCTCGCGCATGCGGGCGCCCCGGGTGCGCCGGCGTTCGGCAGCATCGAGGCGCTGGTCACGCTGTACGACGACGCGGGCCAGGTGATCGGCGTCGGGCGCGGCCATGCGCCGGGGTCCGAGCTGGCGCCCGGCGCACGCACGGCGATCGATGTCGATCTCAGCCGCTTCGGCCGCGGCGCCGCCATCGCGGCGTGGGACTACCGCATCGGCTACCGCACCGTCACGCCCTCGGGCGCGCGCACGACGGTGCTGAGCGCCGACCGCGTGATCCGCACGGCCGGCGCGCCGGAGGCTTTCCACCCCGACCTGCGGCTGGGCACCGAAGACCTGCTGGCCGACGACAGCGAGCGCTTCGACCCGCGGCAGCTCGAACTGCTGCCACTGGTGGCGGGGCGCAGCACGATCCAGCGGCCGCTGTTCATGACCGAGCTGGTGAACCGCAGCACCGACGCCATCGCCATTTCGCCCGGCGCCGTGATCTCGCGCTTCGGCGGCAGCACGGCCGACGGCACCACGCGCCTCGATGCGCTGGCCTCCCTGTACCCGGGCGAGCGTTTTCCGGTCCTGCTGGAGCCCAAGGCCGTGGACCGCATCACGCAGACCCGCGTCGAGTGGAAGCCGATGCGCCGCGCCGCACTGCCCGGCCCGCGCAAGCCGCTGGAGGTGCAGGTGACGGGCACCCAGGCCGGCACCGGCAGCGTGCTGCTCAACTTCAGCCAGCGCTTCACCTACAAGAGCGTGGAGGTCACGGGCACGGTGAAGAACCCCGGCACGGCCATCGCGGCCAAGGTGCGCCTGTGGGTCAGCCTGCGCGACCGCAACGACCAGCTGACCGGCTTCAAGCTGATCGAGAACCTGCCGGCCATCGCGCCGGGCGAGAGCGTGCCCTTCCAGGTCCACGTGACGCAGCACGGGCGCGACTTCGCGAGCGTCGCGACGCTATACCAAACCGAATAGCCCCGCGCGTGACGGCATCGGGCGGTTCGCGCCATGATCGCGCCATGATTCCGCTTTCGATCCTCGACCTTTCCCCGATCACCGAAGGCAGCGATGCCGCGCAGTCGTTCCGCAACTCGCTGTCGCTGGCGCAGCACGGCGAGAAGCTGGGCTACACGCGCTACTGGCTGGCCGAGCACCACGGCATGCCGGGCATCGCGAGCGCGGCCACGGCCGTGCTGCTGTCGCACGTGGGCGCGGGCACTTCCACCATCCGCATCGGCGCCGGCGGCGTGATGCTGCCCAACCACTCGCCGCTGGTGATCGCCGAGCAGTTCGGCACGCTGGAGTCGCTGTACCCGGGGCGCGTCGACCTGGGCCTGGGCCGCGCGCCCGGCTCCGACCAGCGCACCGCGCGCGCGCTGCGGCGCAACCTGGAGTCGGACGCCGACCAGTTCCCGCAGGACGTGATGGAGCTCATGGACTTCATGTCGAAGAACCCGCAGCAGGCCGTGCGCGCCGTGCCCGGCGCGGGGCTCGAGGTGCCGGTGTGGATCCTGGGCTCGAGCACCTTCGGCGCGCAGCTGGCGGCGCACCTGGGGCTGCCGTATGCCTTTGCCTCGCACTTCGCGCCGCAGCAGATCATGCAGGCCATCCAGATCTACCGCGAGACCTTCAAGCCTTCGGCGCAGCTGCAGAAACCGTACGTGATGCTGGGCTTCAACGTGTTCGCGGCCGACACCGACGCCGAGGCCGAGTTCCGCGCCACCTCGTGGCAGCAGGCCTTCGTGAACCTGCGCAGCGGCCGTCCGGGTCGCCTGCCGCCGCCGGTGGAGAACTACCGCCAGAAGGTCGGCCCGGCCGAGAACGCGCTGCTCGACTCGGTGCTGTCGTGCTCGGCCGTGGGCTCGGTCGAGACCGTGAAGCAGGGCGTGGAAGCGTTCGTGGCGCGCACGGGTGCCGACGAACTCATGATCACCTCGCAGGTGTTCGACCATGCGGCCCGGCTGCGCTCGTACGAGCTGCTGGCCGAAGCGTTCGGCCAGAAGAAGTCGTAAAGGTCAGGCCCGCTTGCGGGCTTCCTCGTCCACGAGGTCCTTCTTCGAGAGCTTGCCCACGGCGGTCTTGGGCAGCTCGGCGCGGATCTCGAGCGCGCCGATCATCTCGTGCTTGCCCAGGCGGTTCTTAAGGAAGCTTTTGAGCGTGTCGAGCGTGAGTTCGTCCGCGCCGTCCTTCAGTTTCACGAAGGCCTTCGGCGACTGGCCGCGGTACTCGTCGGGCACGCCGATCACGCAGACCTCGGCCACCGACGGGTGTTCGTACACCGCCTCCTCGAGCACGCGCGGGTACACGTTGTAGCCGCCGCACAGCAGCATGTCCTTGGTGCGGTCGACGATGTACAGGTAGCCGTCGGCGTCCATCTTCGCGACGTCGCCGCTGCGGAAGTAGCCGTCGGCGGTCATCGATTCGGCGGTGGCCTTGGGGTTGTTCCAGTAGCCCTTCATGACGTTCGGGCCCTGCACGCACAGCTCGCCGGGCTCGCCGAACGCGGTCACGTCCTTCGTCGGGTCGTCCAGGCTCACGAGCTTGATGCGCACGCGCGGCAGCGGCATGCCGCACGAGCCCGCCTTGCGCACGCCGCGCGCGGGCGTGAAGGTGCCCACGGGCGAGGTCTCGGTCATGCCCCAGCCTTCGTTGAGGTGGCAGCCGGTGAGTTCGAAGAAGCGCTGCTCCACCTCCACCGGCAGCGGCGCGCCGCCCGAGCCGCAGAACTTCAGCGAGCGCAGGTCCATTTCTTTCGCCTTGGGGTGCGAAAGGATGGCGGTGTACATCGTCGGCACGCCGGGGAACACGCTGATCTTGCTGGCCGCGAGTTCGTTCATCACCGCATCGACATCGAAGCGCGTGTGCAGCACCAGCGCCGCGCCCAGGCGCACGCCCAGCAGCATCGCGGCGCTGAGCGCGAAGATGTGGAACAGCGGCAGCACGACCAGGAAGCGCTCCTTGCCTTCGTCGAGGATCGGCGGCTCGCCTCGCGTCGATTCGTAGTACTGCGCCGAGGCCGACGTGAGGTTGGCGTGCGTGAGCATCGCGCCCTTGGGCAGGCCGGTGGTGCCGCCGGTGTACTGCAGCACGACGATCTCTTCGGCGAGGTCGCCCAGCGGATAGGTCTGGTGCGTGCCTTCGCTCTTGAGCAGGTCGGTGAAGCGCACGTGCCGGTCGTCGGTGGGCACCGGTGCGATCTGGCCGGCTCCCTGCAGCTGCGCCTGCACCTTGTCGCCCGCCGCGCCGTAGTCGCCGAGGCTGCCGACCACCAGCGTCTTCAGGCGCGAGCTGTCGAGCAGGCGCGCCATCAGCGGGTACAGGTTCACGAGGTCGAGCGTGACGAGGATGTCGGTGCGGCTGTCCTCGATCTTGTGGGCCAGCACGCGCTCGGCGTCCAGCGGCGAGTAGTTCACCACCGTGCCGCCGGCCTTGAGCACGGCGAAGAAGGCGATCGGATAGTGCGGCGTGTTCGGCAGGTACAGGCCGACATGCACGCCCGGCTTCACGCCCAGGTCCTGCAGGCCCTTGGCGGCGCGGTCGACCGCGTCACCAAGCTGGCGGTAGCTGAGCGACTGGCCCATGAACTCGACGGCCGAATGGTCGGGCCAGCGCGCGACCGCCTCGTCGAGCATCTGCTGCACAGGCTTGACGGGCAGGTCGGCGTCCCAGCGCATGCCGGGCGGGTAGTTGCGCGTCCACGGGG
>NZ_JBWKYF010000105.1:0-17339 GCF_059423605.1 Variovorax sp. GW460-12-1-14-LB1 | reverse complement strand
TCCGGCCGCCCGGATGCGGATGCGACACGCCCGGCGGCGGCCCGGGCCGGAAGCCCGGCTGCGGGCGCGGCGGGCGGAACCCCGGATCAACGGGCGGCCGGATGCCCGGCCCGTGCGGGGGACGGACCCCAGGTCCATGAGGTGGGCGGACCCCAGGTCCGTGGGGCGGACGCACACCAGGCCCCGGCCAGGGCCGCGGCTGCCAGCCCGGGTGCACGGGCGGCGGCGGGCGCCAGCCCGCGATCGGCGGCGGCGGGGGCCGGTGGCCCCACCAGCGCCGGTCGCCGTACCAGGGGCGGTCGCGGTAGTAGTCGGCCCAGTAGCTGCCGATCACGAAGCTCACGATCGGCACGCCGATGACCGCGCCGTAGGTGGCCAGCGGCACGCGCTGCTGCTGGTAGGCGTAGTCGAGGTTCCTGGCCCAGAGCCAGCCGCGCCCGCCGTCGGGCAGCACCACGTCGCACCAGCCGTAGCCGCTGGTGCAGCCGACCACGTCGACCGGTTGCCCCGGCCCGAGCCGTGCCACCAGCGGGTAGTCGCCCGAAGGCCCGGCGCGCAGGTTGACCGCGCCGCGCGTGAAGGCCTGCTGCGCCGCCGCGGCGAGCGGCAGCAGCAGGACGAGCGCGCCCAAGGCAGCGCGGCGCAAGAAGGATGTGGCGTTCATGGGAGGCTCCTGTGCGCCCCAGCGTAGGCGTGGGGCGGGGAGCCGTCAATCAGCCGAGGGCGCGCGCGGCGCCCGGCTTCAGGCGGCTTCTTTGTAGAAGCCGTTGCTGTTCAGGAGGCGGCCCTTGGCAGGCGCCACCGCCGCACCGATCGCCGCGATGTGGTCCGGCGTGGTGCCGCAGCAGCCGCCCACGATGTTCACCAGCCCCTCGGCCGCGAACTCGTGCAGCAGGCGCGAGGTGACGTCGGGCGTCTCGTCGAAGCCGGTGTCGCTCATCGGGTTGGGCAGGCCGGCGTTCGGGTAGCAGCTGATGTAGGTGTCGCCCGCCACGCGCGCCAGCTCCTGGATGTAGGGGCGCATCAGCGTCGCGCCCAGCGCGCAGTTCAGGCCGATGGCCAGCGGCTGCGCATGGCGCACGCTGTGCCAGAAGGCGGTGACGGTCTGGCCGCTGAGGATGCGGCCCGACGCATCGGTCACCGTGCCGCTGATGATCAGCGGCAAGCGCTGGCCGCTGTTGTCGAAATATTCGTCCACCGCGAACAGCGCGGCCTTGGCGTTGAGCGTGTCGAAGATGGTCTCGACCAGGATCACGTCGGCGCCGCCTTCGACCAATGCTTCGGTCTGCTCGTAGTACGCCGCGCGCAGCGATTCGAAATCGACGTTGCGCGCGCCCGGGTCGTTCACGTCGGGGCTGATGCTCGCGGTCTTGGGCGTCGGGCCGAGGGCGCCGGCCACGAAGCGCGGCTTGTCGGGCGTGCTGTACTTGTCGCAGGCCGCGCGCGCCAGCTTGGCCGATTCGAGGTTCATCTCGCGCGCCAGGTGGGCCATCTTGTAGTCCTCCTGCGCGATGGTGGTGGCGCCGAAGGTGTTGGTCTCGATGAGGTCGGCGCCGGCCGCGAGGTAGGCCTCGTGGATGTCGGTGATGACGTCGGGGCGCGTGAGCGACAACAGCTCGTTGTTGCCCTTCACGTCGCGCTCGAAGTCCTTGAAGCGCTCGCCGCGGTATTGCTCTTCGGTGAGCTTGAAGCGCTGGATCATCGTGCCCATCGCGCCGTCGAGGATGGCAATGCGGTTGGCCAGGATGCCCGGCAGCGCCTGGCCGCGGGTATAGATGAGGGGCTTGGTCATGTCCGCGATTGTAAAAACCCCGGTCTGGCCCGGCGCGCAGGCGGGTCTTGCCGGCGTCAGCCTTGGCCGCCCGCGATCTCCGCCAGCGCCTGCACGAAGCGCGCGTTGTCCGCGTCGGTGCCCACCGACACGCGGATGAAGGTCTCGAAGCCCGGCTCTTTCCAGGGCTTGACGATGATCCCGCGCGCCAGCAACGCCTCGTTGACCGGCGCGTTGGGCCGCCCGAGATCGACGAACAGGAAGTTGGCCGCCGAAGGCGCAATGCGCAGGCCCGGCCAGACCGACCCGGCCAGGGCGCGCAGCTGGTCCGCCAGCGCCTCGCGCTGTTGCACGGTGCGCGCCACCGCCTGCGCCATGAAAGCCTCGTCGCCCCAGGCCGCCAGCGCCGCGGCCTGCGCCGCCAGGTTCACGTTGAAAGGCGTGCGCACGCGGTCGAGCAGCTGCACCAGCGCCGCGTCGGACGCAATGCCGTAGCCCACGCGCAGGCCGGCCAGGCCCCAGGCCTTGGAGAAGGTGCGCAGCACGATCCAGGGGGAGCGGCCTTCGCCGGCCGCCTGCCAGGCGCGCAGCAGGGCGAGCACGTCGGGGTAGCCGGGCGCCAGCCGCGCATATTCGTAGTAGGCCTCGTCCACCACCAGCAGCGTGCCCGCGGGCACCGCCGCGAGCAGGCGCGCGAAATCGGCCGCATCGAACATGCAGCCGACCGGGTTCGAGGGGTTGGCCAGCATCACCAGCTTGGGCCCGCGCGCGAGCGCGGCGCACCAGGCGTCGACGTCGAAGCCGAGTTCCGGCGTGAGCGTCAGCAGCTCGACCTGCGCGCCCATCATGCGCGGGTAGATCTCGTGCAGGCCGAAGGCCGGGCGCTGCGTGAGCACGCGATCGCCCGGCGACAGCAGCGCCTGGCACAGCATCTGCAGGATGTCCTCGGAGCCGTTGCCGATCACCACCTCGCCGGGCAGCGCGCCGGTGCGCTGCCCGATGGCGGCACGCAGCGCCGTGGAGTTGGCGTCGGGGTAGGTGCCCGCGCGCGCCGCCAGGTCGACCAGCGCCCGCGCCACCGCGGGGCTGGGGCCGTACGGGTTCTCGTTGCTCGCCAGCCGCGCGATCTCGCTGACGCCGTAGCGCGCTCGCACGGCCTCCGAGGACAGCCCCGCGTTGTAGGGCGGCAGCGGCGGCACCTCGGGGCGCGCGAACGCGTGGATGGCGGCGCTCACCGGGCGCCGCCTTCGACGAAGGCCAGCACCGCTTCCAGCATGCGGCGCACGTGCGGCTTCACGCCCGCGGCCACGTCGGGCAGGTAGTCGAAGGGCAGCGCTTCCTGCATGTAGCTCGACTGGGTCATCTCCAGCTGCACCGCGTGCACGCCGCCGGCCGGGTTGCCGTACTGGCGCGTGATGTGGCCGCCCTTGAAGCGGCCGTTGAGCACGCCGGTGTAGCCCGGCGCCGATTCGGCGATGCCGCGCAGCGTGGCGGCCAGCGCGGGGTCGCAGCTCTTGCCATCGGCGGTGCCCAGGTTCAGGTCGGGCAGCTTGCCTTCGAAGAAGCGCGGCAGCACGGAGCGGATCGAGTGCGCGTCCCACAGCGCGACGGTGCCGTGCGCGGCCGTGAGGCGGTCGAGCTCGGCCTGCAGTTGCTGGTGGTACGGGCGCCAGACGGCCTCGCGGCGTTCGACAACTTCTTCGTCGGACGGGTGGTCTTCGGGCTTCGCATAGACCGGCGTGTCGTCGAAGGTGTCGACCGGGCACAGGCCGGTGACGCTCTGGCCCGGGTACAGGCTGGCGCCGTCCGGCGGACGGTTCAGGTCGACCACGTAGCGCGAGTGCGTGGCCACGAGCACCGAGGCGCCGAGTGCGTCGGCGAAGTCGTAGAGCTGTTCGAGGTGCCAGTCGGTGTCGGGCACGTGGCGCGCCTCGTCGGTGAAGCGCGCGGCCAGCGCGGGCGGCACGTGCGTGCCGACGTGCGGCATCGAGATCAGCAGCGGGCGCGTGCCCTGGCGGAAGCGGAACGCCGGTTCGGTGGTGGTGAAAGCCATGGGAATTCAGTCCTTGAGGAGTTGGGTGCGCGCGGCAACGAAGGCGGCTGCGGCATCGCCATGCAGCGCGTGGCGCCCAGCCGTGACGCGCGGGCGGCCCGCCACCCAGACCGCGTCGACGGCCGAGGTGCGGTGGCTCGCGAACACATGGGCCGAGAGCATGTCGGGCGCCGACAGGCCCTGCAGCGCGAGGTGATGGGCGTCGAGCACGACGAAGTCGGCCTGCTGCCCCGCGGCCAGCCCGCCGACCGCGCGGCCCGACGCCTGCGCCCCGCCCTGCACCGCTTCGAGCGTGAGCGCGGTGGCCACGTGCGGCTGCGCCGCGCTGGCGCCGACGTTGCGCTGGCGCCGGCCCAGGCGCTGGCTGTACTCGAGCATCAGCAGTTCCTCGGCCGCGTTGACGCTGGCGTGGCTGTCGGAGCCCACGCCCCAGGCGCCGCCGTGGCTGCGCCAGCGCGCAAAGTCGAAGATGCCGTCGCCCAGGTTGGCCTCGGTGGTCGGGCACAGGCCCGCGACCGCGCCGCTCTGTGCCGCGTATTCGTACTCGGCGTCGTTCATGTGCGTGGCGTGCACGAGGCACCAGCGCGCATCGACGCTCGCGTGGTCGAGCAGCCATTCGACAGGGCGCAGGCCGCTCCACTCCACGCAGTCGTCCACTTCCTTCGTCTGTTCGGCGATGTGGATGTGGACCGGCGCGGTGCGGTCGATGGCGTCCAGGCCGGCGAGCGCCTCGCGCAGCGCCTCGGGCGGCACGGCGCGCAGCGAATGCGGCGCCAGGCCCAGGCGCGCGCCCTGCGCGTCGCAGTCGGGCTTGAGCGCGTCGAGCAGGCGCAGCATCGACTCGGTCGAGCGGATGAAGCGGCGCTGTCCCTCGGTGGGCGGCTGGTCGCCGAAGCCGCTGGTCTGGTAGAGCACCGGCAGCAGCGTGAAGCCGATGCCGGTGTTGTGCGCGGCGCGCAGCAGCGCGCGGCTCAGTGCCGCGTCGTCGGCGTAGGGGCGCCCGTCGGTGTCGTGGTGCACGTACTGGAACTCGCACACGCTGGTGTAGCCCGCCTCGAGCATCTCGGCGTAGAGCCAGGTCGCGATGGCCTCCATGTGCTGCGGGCCGAGGCGCGCGGCAAAGCGGTACATCAGCGTGCGCCAGCTCCAGAAGCTGTCCTGCTGTTCGGCGCGGTGCTCGGTGAGTCCCGCGAAGGCGCGCTGGAAGGCGTGCGAATGCAGGTTGGGCATGCCGGGGATCACCGGGCCGGTCGCCACCTGCGCGCCCGCCGGCGGTTGCGCGCCGGACTGGACCTGCGTGAGCCGGCCGGCGTCGTTCCACGTCAGCAGGACGTTCTTCGTCCAGCCTGCGGGCAGCAGCGCATCGGCTGCGAAAAGCGTGTGTGTCATTCGGTGGCTCCGATGGCGATGCGTCCCTGGCGCACCACGGCGCGCACCGGCTGCTGGCCGAACCAGTAGGCCAGCTCGGCGGCGTCGTGCAGGTTCCAGAGCACGAAGTTGGCGGGCATGCCGGGCGCGATGGCGCCATGCGTGTCCTGCAGGCCCAGCGCGCGCGCGGCGTGCACGGTGACGCCGGCCAGCGCCTCGGGCACGGTGAGGCGGAACAGCGTGCAGGCCATGTTGACCATCAGCAGCAGGCTCAGCGTCGGCGAGGTGCCGGGGTTGTGGTCGGTCGAGACGGCCATCGGCACGCCCGCGGCGCGCAGCGCATCGATGGGTGGCAGGTGCGTGTCGCGCAGCGTGTAGTAGGCGCCGGGCAGCAGCACGGCCACGGTGCCCGACTGGCGCATGGCCGCGATGCCCTCGGCCGACAGGTGCTCGATGTGGTCGCACGACAGCGCGCCGTAGCGCGCGGCCAGCGCCGCGCCGCCCATGTCCGACAGCTGCTCGGCATGCAGCTTCACCGGCAGGCCCAGCGCCTGGGCGGCCTGGAAGACCTGCTCGGTTTCTTCGAGCGAGAAGGCGATGCGTTCGCAGAACACGTCGACCGCATCGACCAGCCCTTCGGCCGCGAGCGCGGGCAGCATCTCGTGGCAGACGAGGTCGATGTAGTCGCCGCTGCGGCCGGCGTATTCGGGCGGCAGCGCGTGCGCGCCGAGGAAGGTGGTGCGCACGGTGACGCCGTAAGCCTCGCCAAGTCGCCGCGCCACGCGCAGCTGCTTGCGCTCGTGTTCGAGCGCCAGGCCGTAGCCCGACTTGATCTCGATGGCGCAGACGCCGTCGGCCAGCAGCTGCTCGAGGCGCGCGGCGGCCTGGGCGAACAGCGTGTCTTCGTCGGCTTCGCGCGTGGCGCGCACCGACGACACGATGCCGCCGCCGGCCTTCGCCACTTCTTCGTACGTGGCACCCGCCAGCCGCATCGCGAACTCGTTGGCGCGCTGGCCGCCGTAGACCAGGTGCGTGTGGCAATCGACGAGGCCGGGCGTGACGAGCGCGCCGCCGCCGTCGTGCGGCGCGAGCCCCGCGAATTCGGCGGGCAGGTCGGCGCGCGCACCGACCCAGCGGACCGTGCCCTGCGCGACCACGAGGGCGGCTTCGGCGTCGGGCGCCAAGGTGACGCCGGGCGCCGCACCGGGCGCCAGGCGCAGGCCGGTCCACAGGCCGTCGGCCGAGGGGAATTCGCTGGGGGGTGTCATCGTCATCTCCTGTTCTTTGCTTGGGCCGCTCAGGCCGGCACGAAGCGCACGGCCACCAGCCGCGCGCCGTCGCTCGCCGGTGCGGCCTGCCATGCCTGCGCGGCGTCGGTCCAGCACAGGCCCTCGCCGTCGCCCAGGGCTTCGCCGTCATTCAAGCGCCACTCGCCGCGCAAGGCCAGCAGCACGCCGTGCGGCGCGGGCGCGATGTCGGAGGCGCGTTCCAGCACCTGCACGTCGGCGCGCCACTGGCCGCCGCGCGCCATCACGTTGAAGTCGTTCGAGGCGCCGCCGAGCAGCGTGCAGTCGATCGGGTCGTCGCCCGAGAAGGCGAAGGGCTGGTGCGGCACGTCGAGCCGGTGCGACACGCGGCCGTCGTGCGTGAAGAGGCGCACGCCGTCGCCTTCGAGCAGCATGATCTGGCGGTCGATGCCCGGGAACACCGAGAACGGGCCGGGCGACGCGATGGTGGCGATGCTCACGCGCCAGCCGAAGCTGTCGAGCCCCGCGCCTGGCGGCCAGCTGGCGATTTCCTGCGTGGTGCCGCCGCCGTTCTTCCAGGGCGTGGCGCGCAGGGTCGCGCGCGAGAAACGCTGCACGCTCATCGCATCAACCCGCCCTGGCGCAGCTTCTGTTCGAAATGCCGCAGGATCAGGGTCATCGTTCCCGTGAGCATGAAGTACACGAGCGCGATGGCCAGGTACACCTCGAGCGAGCGGTACGACACGCTGATGATCTTCTGGCCTTCGTGCATCACGTCATGAATGGTCAGGAGCGACACCAGCGCCGAGTTCTTGATGAGCGCGATGAACTCGTTGCCCAGCGGCGGGATCATGCGCACCACGGCCTGCGGCAGCACGATCTGGCGCATCGCCACGCCGGGCGTCATGCCCAGCGACTGCGCGGCCATGGTCTGGCCCTTGTCGATCGACTGGATCGCGCCGCGCACGATCTCGGACACGTAGGCGCCCGAGTACACGCCGAGCCCCAGCACGCCGCACACAAAGGCCGGCAGCAGGATGCCGAAGTGCGGCAGGCCGAAGAACAGGATGAACAACTGCACCAGCAGCGGCGTGCCGCGAATCGCAGCCACGTAGGCGGTGCACACGCCGTAGATCCAGCGCCGCTTCGGGTTCAGCCGGCCGATGCCGACCAGCAGGCCCAGCACGCAACCCAGGGCCAGCGCGCAGGCGGTGATCTCCACCGTGACCAGCGCGCCGCGCAGCAGGTCGGGCCAGCCCTGCCAGACGGGCGAAAAATCGAAGTCCATGGCGCGCTTACTTGGCGGTGGCGCTGAACCACTTCTTGACGATGGCCGCGTAGGTGCCGTCGGCCTTGAGCTTCTCGATCGCGCCGTTCACGGCCTTGGTGAGCTCGGGCGTGTCCTTGCGGATGGCCATGCCGTATTCCTCGGTGGTGATCTGCTCGTCGAGCACCTTCAGGCCGCCGCGCGTGCGCACGTACTGGAAGGCGGCGGGCTTGCCGGTGACGGCGGCGTCGGCGCGGCCGATGTCCACGAGGTTGAACATCTCCTGGTTCTTCTCGACTTCCATCAGCTGCACCTGCGGGAATTTCTCCTTGGTGTAGGCCACCGACTTGGTGCCCACCTGCACGCTGACCTTCTTGCCGTTGATGTCGGCCGGCTTCTTGATGGTCGTGTTGTTGTCCTTCACCATGACCACGAGGCCGCCGGCGTAGTACGGCACGGTGAAGTCGACGACCTTCTTGCGCTCGTCGGTGATGTAGATGCCCGAGACGGCCATGTCGAAGCGCTTGGAGATGAGGCCCGGCACGAGGCCCTTGAAGTCGATGTCGATCCACTCGATCTTGCGACCCAGCGTCTTGCCGATGGCTTCCACCAGCTCCACGTCGAAGCCGGTGCGCTTGCCGTTTTCCACGAACTCCATCGGCGGGAAGGTGGCGTCGGTGGCCACGCGCAGCGGCTCGCCCTGGGCTTGCGCGGCGCCAGCGAAACCGAAGAAAGCGAGGCCGGACAGGGCGGCGGCGACGAGGGTGCGACGGGTGTTCATGGGAGGGCTTTCGTGGAGGTGAGGGAGGGAGAAAGAAAAGAAAAAGCGGCGACTACTGCAGTGCGCGCGAGATGCGGGCCGCCGTGACGACGGTCATGTGGACCAATGCAGCTTCCATGCCTTCGACGCGCGTGAGCGGCGCCATCAGCGTGATCGCCCCGCGCAGGCGCCGGCCCGCGGCCAGCACCGGCGCGCTCGCGCCCCACACGCCGGCATCGACCTCGCCGTGCGTCACGGCATGGCCGGCGGCGCGGATGGCGTCGAGTTCGGCGGCGCGCTCGGCGCGGCGTTCGGGGCCTTCGTCCAGGCCGTCGAGCAGCAGGTCGCGCGCGTCGTCGGGTGCGTGGGCCAGCAGGCACTTGGCGCTGGCGCCGTCGCGCGCGGGCACGCTGCGGCCGCGGTCGAAGGAGCAGCGCAGCGACTGTTCGCTGTCGATCATCTCCAGGCACACGACGCGCTCGTTCACCAGGGTGACGAGCGCCACGCTCTCGTGGCTTTGCTGCGCCAGCACGCGCATGTCGGCGCGCGCGGCCATCACGAGGTCGGAGTTGCCGTCGAAGCCGCTGGCCAGCTGCACGCTCACCGGTCCCGGCGAGTAGCGGCCCTCGGACTCCATCACGAAGCCCCAGCGGCGCAAGGTGGCGACCTGGCGGTACAGCGTGCTCTGCGACAGGCCGGTGGCCTGCACCAGCTCGGCCGCCGTCATCGCCGCCTTGCTTTGCGCCAGCACCGACAGCACGAACAGCGCGCGGTCGTTGTGGGCGGGAGCGTCAAGGGGGGTCGTCATCGGGGGCAATCGCTGGGCGGTCGAAAGTGGATGCGGCGTGCAGTATCTTGCTCGCCGTTCTCACGACCAAGCCCGAATTCCCACTCGATGGGAATGAGCGCGTTTTTTCTTTCTACCTTCGTCTTACCGGGGCTCAGCGCACCAGCAGCGGAAAGAGCGGATCGTCCATCGGCGCGCCGGCCGGCAGGCGCTCGGCCAGGCCCGGGAAATCGGGTGAGGTCTTCCAGCTGCGCGGGGCGTGGCGGATGTCGTCGCCCAGGAAACGCACCGAGAACACGCGGCGCCGGTTCGGCCCCTCGACGCCGGCGGCCGCATGCAGCGTGAGCATGTGGAAGCAGACGAAGTCGCCCGGCTCGATGTCCCAGCCGACGATGGGAAAGCGCTCGCGCGCACCCTCGATGTCGGGCAGGTCGTCGAGGCTGCCTTCGGGGAACCACTTGGCGTGGTTGTCCATGAAGGTGCGCGGCATCAGCCACGGCCCCTTGTGGGAGCCGGCCACGAACTCGAGCGTGGCGGCACGCGACACCGGGTCGACCGGAATCCACATGCTGACGTTCTGCATGCCCTCGATGTTGTAGTAGGGCTGGTCCTGGTGCCACGGCGTGCGCTGGCGCGTGCCGGGTTCCTTCACGAGCAGGTGGTCGTGGTACAGGCGCACGGTGTCCGAGCCCATGAGCCGCTGCGCGAGGGGCGCCAGCGGTGCCTGCCGGATGAAGCGGCCGAAGGCGTCGATCTCCTGCCAGTTGCAGAAGTCCTCGAAGAAACGGCCCGGGTCGTCGGGCCGGCTCGCGACCTTGGCGCGCGGGCTGGGCGCCGCCAGGTTCGCCTCGATGCCGTCACGCAGCAGCGCGAGTTCGTCGGCCGTGAGCAGCTGGCGGATGCAGACCGCGCCGTCGCGCTGAAACTGCGCCACCAGCGCGTCGTCCACGCGTTCGCGCACGCGGCGCTGCAGGTCGCAAGCATCGAGGGTCATCGTCGGGTCTCCTTCGGGTGTGGGGTGTCGGGTGACCCGCTTTTTTACTTCACCTGCGGCGCCTGCCGGCCTTACTTGATCATCGGCAGCTTCAGGCCCTGCTTCTTCGCCGTGGCGACCGCGATGTCGTAGCCCGCGTCGGCATGGCGCATGACGCCGGTGGCCGGGTCGTTGAAGAGCACGCGCCCGATGCGCTTGGCGGCCGCGTCGGTGCCGTCGCACACGATCACCACGCCCGAGTGCTGCGAGTAGCCCATGCCCACGCCGCCGCCGTGGTGCAGGCTGACCCAGGTCGCGCCGCCGGCCGTGTTGAGCAGGGCGTTGAGCAGCGGCCAGTCGGAGACGGCGTCGGTGCCGTCCTTCATGGCTTCGGTCTCGCGGTTCGGGCTGGCGACCGAGCCGGTGTCCAGGTGGTCGCGGCCGATGACGATCGGACCCTTGAGCTCGCCGTTCTTCACCATCTCGTTGAAGGCCAGGCCGGCGATGTGGCGCTCGCCCAGGCCGAGCCAGCAGATGCGCGCGGGCAGGCCCTGGAAGGCGATGCGCTCGCGCGCCATGTCGAGCCAGCGGTGCGTGTGGGTGTTCTCGGGGAACAGCTCCTTGATCTTGGCGTCGGTCTTGTAGATGTCTTCCGGATCGCCCGAGAGCGCCACCCAGCGGAACGGGCCCTTGCCCTCGCAGAACAGCGGACGGATGTAGGCCGGCACGAAGCCCGGGAAGTCGAAGGCGTTCTTCACGCCTTCGTCGAACGCGACCTGGCGGATGTTGTTGCCGTAGTCGACCGTGGGAATGCCCATGGCCTGGAAGTCGAGCATGGCCTGCACGTGCACGGCGCACGACTTGGCGGCAGCCTTCTTCAGCGCGTCGTGTTGTGACGCGTCCTTCATGGCGGCCTGCCACTGCGGCACGCTCCAGCCCGAGGGCAGGTAGCCGTTGATCAGGTCGTGCGCGGAGGTCTGGTCGGTCACGAGGTCGGGCTTGAGGCCACCGGCCTTCGCGCGCTTCACCAGTTCCGGAAGGATGTCGGCCGCGTTGCCCAGCAGCGCGATCGACACGGCTTCCTTGGCGTCGCAGTGCTGCTTGATGAGTTCGAAGGCGTGGTCGATGTCGCGTGCCTGCTTGTCGACGTAGCGCGTGCGCAGGCGGAAGTCGATGCTCGACTGCTGGCACTCGATGTTCAGCGACACGGCGCCGGCCAGCGTGGCCGCGAGCGGCTGCGCGCCGCCCATGCCGCCCAGGCCGGCCGTCAGGATCCACTTGCCCGCGAGGCTGTTGTTGTAGTGCTGGCGGCCGGCTTCGACGAAGGTCTCGAAGGTGCCTTGCACGATGCCCTGGCTGCCGATGTAGATCCAGCTGCCCGCCGTCATCTGGCCGTACATGAAGAGGCCCTGGCGGTCGAGCTCGTTGAAGTGCTCCCAGTTGGCCCACTTCGGCACGAGGTTGGAGTTGGCGAGCAGCACGCGCGGTGCGTCGGCATGCGTCTTGAACACGCCCACGGGCTTGCCCGATTGAATGAGCAAGGTCTCGTCGTCTTCCAGTTCCTTCAGCGAGGCGAGGATCTGGTCGTAGCAGGCCCAGTCGCGCGCGGCGCGGCCGATGCCGCCGTACACCACGAGGTCTTGCGGGCGCTCGGCCACTTCGGCGTCGAGGTTGTTCTGCAGCATGCGGTACGGCGCTTCGGTGAGCCAGCTCTTGCAGTTGAGCTCGGTGCCGCGCGGGGCGCGGATCACGCGGGTCGGGTCATGGCGCGGATCGGCGCCGGTGGGGGTGTTCAGGGCGAATTTGTCGGGTGCGTTCATGGCGTGGTTCTCCTTGTCGGGTGGCGGTCGGTACGGATCACTTCGAGTGGCTGGGCAGGATGTCGAGCAGCGCGGCCGGCAGGTCGGCCGCGAGCGCCCACAGGCGCATGGCTTCGATGTCGGGTGCGAGGTAGCGGTCGGTCTCGAGGAACGCGACCTTCTGGCGGATGCGGGCGAATTCCGCTTCGACCAGCGGCGAACTCTTCAGCTTGCGCTTGAGCTCGATGCCCTGGGCGGCGGCCATCGCTTCGATGCCCACCACCACGGCGGTGTTGTTGACCATGTCGCCCAGGCGGCGCGCCGCGAAGGTGGCCATCGACACGTGGTCTTCCTGGTTGGCCGAGGTCGGCAGGCTGTCGACGCTGGCGGGGTGCGCGTGCGACTTGTTTTCCGAGGCGAGCGCAGCGGCCGTGACCTGCGCGATCATGAAGCCGGAGTTCAGGCCGCCGTCGCGCACCAGGAAGGGCGGCAGGCCCGACAGGCCGCTGTCGAGCAGCAGCGCGAGGCGGCGCTCGGCGATGGCGCCGACTTCGCTCACGGCCAGCGCAATGATGTCGGCCGCGAAGGCGACCGGCTCGGCGTGGAAGTTGCCGCCCGAGATCACTTCGCCGGTGTCGCAGAACACCAGCGGGTTGTCCGATGCGGCGTTGGCTTCGATGACCAGCACGCGCGAGGCGTGGGCCAGGTTGTCGAGGCAGGCGCCCATCACCTGCGGGATGCAGCGCACCGAGTACGGGTCCTGCACGCGGCCGCAGTCGGCGTGCGAGGGCACGATCTCGCTGCCGTCGAGCAGCGTGCGCACGGCGCCGGCCACGGCGATCTGGCCGGGCTGGCCGCGCGCGGCGTGGATGCGCGCGTCGAAGGGCTTGATCGAGCCCTGGATGGCTTCGAGCGACAGCGCGCCCGACATCAACGCGGCGGCGAACACGTCTTCGGCGCCGAACAGGCCGGCCAGCGCCAGCGCGGTCGACACCTGCGTGCCGTTGAGCAGCGCCAGGCCTTCCTTGGGGCCGAGCACGAAGGGTTCGAGGCCGATGCTGCGCATGGCTTCAGCGCCGCTCACCTTCTGGCCGTCGGCCAGCGTGGCTTCGCCTTCGCCGATGAGCACGCAGGCCATGTGGGCCAGCGGCGCGAGGTCGCCCGAGGCGCCGACCGAGCCCTTGCACGGGATGCTCGGCGTGACGCCCGCGTTGAACAGCGCCAGCAGCGCATCGACCAGCGCGGGCCGCACGCCCGAGTGGCCGCGCGCCAGGCTCACGGCCTTGGTCGCGAGGATCATGCGCACCACCGGCGCGGCCAGCGGCTCGCCCGTGCCCACGCTGTGCGAGAGCACGAGGTTGCGCTGCAGCTCGGCCAGGTGGTCGTTGCCGATGCGCGTGCTGGCGAGCTTGCCGAAACCGGTGTTGATGCCATAGACCACCTCGTCGTTCTCGACGATGTGGCGCACCGCGGCCTCGGCCTTGGCCATGCCGTCCTGCACCGACGGGTCGAGCGCAAGGTGCACGCCGCCGGCCTGGATGCGTCGCAGCATCGCAAGGTCGACCTTGCCGGGCGTGAGGGTCAATGTGGCGTGGGGAGTGGCGGTGTGATTGCTTGGCATGTGAACCTGTCTATACAAGTGGTTGCGAGAGAAAACGTGGGCCTCTGAGGGTCGAAAAAAAACGGTCTGTCTAGCCGAAGGTCGGGTTGCCGTCGGACTTGAAACGACTGCCCAGGCTGTAGCGGGACGCGGGATGCAGGCAGCGCACCCAGGTCACGGGCGTGTTGCGGATCCAGGTGCGGCGCGTCAGCAGCAGGCAGGGGTCGGTGGGCGCCATCGCGAGCCGCTCGGCCTGTTCGGCGCTGGGCAGCACGGCATCGACGACGTGTTCGATCTGGTCGAAGGGCACGTTGCGCACCAGGTACTCGCTGGGCGGCACGACCGTGAAGTCCTGCTCGAGAAAGTCGGGCACGACCTGCGGGTTGACGTAGCGCTCCTCGAGCTGCACGGGCGTGTCGTTGTCCAGGTGCAGGCAGGCGCTGTGGAACACCGAGTCGCCCGCGCGCAGGTCGAGCCAGGCGGCCACGTCGGGCGAGGCCGCGAGGCGCTCGACCGCGAGCATCTCGCAGCGGTAGTCGTGGCCGCGCTGGCGGATCTCGCTGGCGATGTTGGCGATCTGCAGCAGCGTCGACTGTGGCTTGTTCTCGGCCACGAAGCTGCCGACGCCGGCCACGCGCACGATGCGGCCCTGCTCCATGAGCTCGCGCAGGGCGCGGTTCACGGTCATGCGCGCCATGCCGAACTGCGCGACCAGCTCGTTCTCGGAAGGCAGGCGGTGGCCGGGCGGCCACGTGCCGTCCTGGATCTTTCGGGAGATGTGATCCTTGACTTGCGCATAGAGCGCGAGGGACGGCAGGTCGCGTTTCATCGTGCTTTCAATGTTCCGCGGCGGCCATCGACTCGGCGCGGATTTCTTCGGTCAGGCGCGCCTTGATGTCCATGAACTCGGGCGAGGTCTTGATGGTGTAGCTGCGCGGGTGCGGGAAGTCGACCGCGATCTCGGTCTTGATGCGGCCCGGCCGCGCGCTGAACACCGCCACGCGGTTGGCCATGAAGATCGCCTCGTCGATGTCGTGCGTGACGAACAGCACCGTCTTCTGCGCCGACTCCCAGATGCCCAGCAGCAGCTCCTGCATGAGCACGCGGGTCTGGTTGTCGAGCGCGCCGAAGGGCTCGTCGAGCAGCAGCATCTTGGGGTCGTTGGCCAGCGCGCGTGCAATGGCCGTGCGCTGCTGCATGCCGCCCGAGAGCTGCTTGGGAAAGTGGTGCTCGAAACCGCGCAGGCCGACCTTGGCGATGAAGAACTCGCTGCGCTCCTTCTGGTCGGCCTCGCTCATGCCGCGCTCGCGCAGGCCGAAGCGGATGTTCTGCGCCACCGTGAGCCACGGGAACAGCGTGTAGCTCTGGAACACCACGCCGCGGTCGGCGCCCGGGCCTTCGATGCGCTCGCCGTCGAGCATCACCTGGCCGGTGGTCGGGAAGTCGAGCCCCGCCACGATGCGCAAGAGCGTCGACTTGCCGCAGCCCGAGGGGCCGAGGATGGTGACGAAGTCGTTCTCCTTCACCTCGAAGTCGATCGGCTGCAGCGCCTGCGTGCGCTGGCCCTTGGTACCGGTGAAGACGCGCGAGACGCCTTGAATGGAGAGTTGGTTCTTCACAGTGCAGCCCATGCAAACAGACGGCGATTCATCGCCTTGAAAGCGAAGTCGGACAACAGGCCGATGACGCCGATCACGATGATCCCGAAGATGATCTGCCCGGTGTTCAGCAGCGCCTGGCTGTCGGTGATCATGTGGCCGATGCCCGACGAGGAGCCGATGAGTTCCGCCACGATCACATACGTCCAGGCCCAGCCCAGCACGAGGCGCAGCGTTTCGGCGATGCCCGGCGCGGCGCCCGGAATGAGCACGCGCGCCACGATGCCGCGGCTGTTGGCGCCCAGCGTGTAGGCGGCCTCGACGAGGTCGCGCCGCGCGCCGCCCACGGTGACGGCCACCATCAGCACGATCTGGAAGAACGAGCCGATGAAGATCACCAGCAGCTTCTGCATTTCGCCCAGGCCCGCCCACAGGATGAGCAGCGGGATGAAAGCCGAGGCCGGCAGGTAGCGGCAGAACGACACGAAGGGCTCGAAGAAGGCCTCGACGGTCTTCCAGGTGCCCATGGCCACGCCCAGCGGCACCGCGATGACGGCCGCCAGCAGGAAGCCGCCGAACACGCGCCACACGGTCATGCCGATGTCGCCGATGAAGCCGTACTCGGTGAAGAGCAGCCAGCCCTCCTTGACCATCGTGATCGGGCTCGCCAGGAAGGTGGGCGACACGAAGCCGCCCAGCGTGGCGATGCCCCACACCACCACGAAGAGCACGAAGAAGCCCAGCCCCAGCATCGTGCGCGCGGACGCGCTGATGGGTTCGAGCGGCGCGAACACGCGACGCCGCACGGGAGGCGCGGGCGGCGGCGTCACGGCGCGCGCCGGAGCGGCGGTCATCGGTTGCATCTGCGGCAAGGCCTTACTTGACATAGCTGGCGTCGAAGGTGGCGGCATAGTCTTCCGGCGCCTTGCGGATCACGCCGGCCTCCAGCAGGATGGCCGCGGCTTCCTTCATGAAGCTGGTGAGCTCGCCCGCGAAGAACTTCTGGTTGGCGGCCTTGTCCTGCCAGCGCAGGTAGGCCGACGACTTGGCGAACTGCTCGCCGCTTTGCTTGACGGCCGAGCCCATGAGTTCGTTGGCCTTGGCCGGGTCGGCCTTGATCATGTCCAGCGCGTCGAAGTACGACTTGGTGAGCGCGGCAGCGGCCTTGGCGTTGGTCTTGAGCCAGGTGGGCGCGCAGCCGACGGTGTCCATCACCATCGGGTAGTCGAGCGTGGTGGCCAAAATCTTGCCGGCGGCCGGGTTGGCGCGCACGGTCGACAGGTAGGGCTCGTAGGTCATGGCGGCGTCGTTCTGGCCGGCCACGAAAGCCTGCGCGGCAGGCTGCGGCTCGAGCGAGACCACCTTCACGTCCTTCAGGCTCATGCCGTTCTTGCTGAGCATCCAGGCCAGGCCGAAGTACGGCGCGGTGCCCGGGGCGCTCACGCCGATGCTCTTGCCCTTGAGGTCGGCAAAGCTCTTCACGTCGTTGCGCACGGCCAGGCCGTCGGCGCCGTAGGACTTGTCCATCTGGAAGATCTGCACGATCGGCACGCCGTTGGCGTTCCAGGCCACGTGCGTCTCCACCGTGGTGGCCGCGCACTGGATCGCGCCGGAGGCCAGCGCCAGGTGGCGGTCCTTCTGCGGGATCATCTTGAGTTCGACGTCCAGCCCGTTCTTCTTGAAGATGCCGGCCTTGTCGGCCAGCGAGAGCGGCGCAAAGCCGGTCCAGCCGGACATGCCGAGCGAAATCTTCGTGTCCTGGGCGGCGGCCGTTCCGGCCATGCCCGCTGCACATGCACCTGCTGCCAGCAGCGAAGCGACTTTCACAACTACCTTGACCATGGGGACTCCTGGTTCCATTTTTTGAGAGAGGTGACTCGGCGATACATGCCCGGGGGATATGGGCAGCACGCCTCGCATTGTTGCCAGGCGCCCCAACTTGTATATACAGGATAACCCGAAAGTCCTGTTTTGGTTCATCTCCGAGAGAAATGCCCCAGTTTGCTGTCTAGACAAGAGGGGTGCCGGGACGGGGTTCACCATTGCAAACGCCGTGCCACAGTCATATCGGAGCCGCTGGGGGACAATCGGCGTCCGCCCCGGCTCCGGCCCTTTT
>NZ_JBWKYF010000104.1:0-17444 GCF_059423605.1 Variovorax sp. GW460-12-1-14-LB1 | reverse complement strand
GGCGGAGGCGGCGGTGGTTTCGCGTTTCCCGTCGGCACGGGCAACGGCGGCACCCCGCCCGCCGCCGAATCGCCCGGCACGCTGAGCGGCACCGTGGCCACCGGCGCGGCCTTTGCCGGCGCCGCGCTCACCGTGTTCGACCAGACCGGCGCCAAGGTCTGCGAAGTGACCGTGCCGGCCGAAGGCACCTACAGCTGCGTGCTGCCCGCGGGCACCAAGGCACCGCTGGTGATCCAGGCCGTGCGCGACGACCTCACGCTCTACAGCACCACCGCCAGCACCGCCACCGGCACCACCAACGTCACGCCGCTGACCACCGTGGTGGTGGCGCAGCTGGCGCCCAACGGCGACCCCTCCAAGCTCGCCGCCGCGGAGCAGGCCGATGCTGGCGCCGTCACACCGGGCGCCATCAGCGACCAGGTGGCCAAGCTCGTGGCCGCGCTCAAGCCGCTGCTGGACGCGCTCAACACCAGCATCGACCCGATGAGCGGCACCTTCCAGGCCAACGGCACGGGACAGGACCGCGTGCTCGACACGCTGAACGTCTCGGTGCGCCCCGACGGCACGGCCGCCAACATCGAGATCACCGTCAAGGCGCAGCCCGCGAGCGAAGAGAGCGCGCCGGTGTCCATCGTCTTTCGCACCGGAGAGAGCAGCATCGCGCCGCTGCCCGCGGTCGATGCCGCGGCCCTCGTGCAGCCGCCCACGCCGGCGATGGTCAAGGACCTGCTGGACCGCCTCAACGCCTGCTACGCGCTGCCGCTGAACGAGCGCGTGGACAGCACCATCGGCTCCGACGGCAATGCCTTTGGCGAGGCCGCCAACGTGGTCGCGCCGGCCTGCCGCACGCTGTTCGTGGGCGACGACCCGGCCAGCTTCGTCGCGGCCGGCCTGCACATCGGGCGCGCGTCGAGCGGCCCGCGCCGGCCTTTCGAAAGCCTGTTCCGTTTCGGCCCCACGAACCTGAAGCACGACCGCGGCAACTTCGAATACTTCCACCCGGGCGGCGACATCGCGCTCACCTACCGCTGGACCGACAGCGTGGGCAACACCGACAACGACGTGTTCAACGCCAGGATCGTGAATGGCGCGCTCAAGCTCACCGGCAACAGCAACGCCTACCGCGCCGCCGTGCGCCCGCAGCAGGAGCTGAAGGACTTCCTCAAGCACGCGAACCTGAAGTACCACGCCGCGGGCTACAACGTGTCAGTGGACAACGTGCTCGACGGCAACGGCGACTCGATCTTCACGAAGGTGGTGGCCACCTCGTCCGCGCTGCCCGGCCGCGAGCTGGTCCTCGTGCCCCGGGCCGGGCTGACCACCCTGGTGCTCACCACCGACGGTACCGCCAACGGCGCGCTGAACTCCTCGCTGTGGCGCATGGCCGCGCGCTACGTGGACCCGGCGCAAGGCGGCAACCCGAGCAGCGTCGAGCCCGGCAATCTCTTCGCAGCGCCGCAGTTCGACGACACGCAGCTGAGCGCCATTCCCGACCAGGCGGTCTGGAAGCTCGAGTTCTTCCTGGCGGCCGGCGGGACCAACCCGGTGCAGTACGTGCGCACCTTCTCGCGCGCGCCGACCCTCGCCGAGGCCGTGCAACTGCCGACCGTGGAAATCACGCCGGCCCTGCGCGCCGAGCTGATGCAGGAAATCGACGGCGTTCCGCGCGGCATCGTGTTCGGCGCGCCGGTGCCGTCCGACCCCAGTGCCAACAACATCGACTTCAGCGCCGAGGGCAACCTCGACGGCTGGGCCGTGCCCAGCGGCGCCTACGCCCCGACCACCTTCCTGGTGGCCGGCCGTGGCCCGAACAACAACCGCTTCACCGACTCGATCACCGTGCGCACCTCGGCGCGCAAGGCCGTCATCTACTGCCAGCCGGTGAACTCGCCGAGCGACAACCACTGCGTGAGCGTCGGCAACAACGCTTACCAATACGCGCAGGGCTCGTCGGTCAGCAGCTTCATCTTCACGGCACGCACCGCGCGCCAGGTCGATGTGCGCAAGAACTTCGAGGCGTGGACCTACTCGCCTCCCTGATTCCTTTCCTGCTGTCACCGCATGAAAAAAGCCGCCGCCCCTTTCGGGTCGGCGGCTTTTTCTATGGGAGATCGAAAGGATCAGTCAGCGTACACGCCGGCGGCCTTGATGATCGGGCCCCACTTGGCGATTTCAGCCGCGACGAACTTCTTGTGTTCTGCCGGCTCGACGCGCTTGTCGGTGGTGATCACGGCGCCCAGGCCTTCTTCGCGCTTGATGAACGCCGGGTCCTTCATGGCGGCCTTGATGGCCTCGTTGATCTTCTTCAGCACCGGTGCGGGCGTGCCCTTGGGGGCGTACACGCCGTGCCAGATCGACACTTCGAAGCCCTTCAGGCCCGACTCGTCGAGCGTGGGCAGGTCTTTCAGCGCGGGCGTGGTCAGGCGCTTGGCGGTGGTCACGGCGTAGGCCTTGACTTTCTTGGCCTCGATCTGCGACGTGGTGTTGGTGGTCTGGTCGCACAGCAGGTCGATCTGGCCGCCCAGCAGGTCGGCGATGGCCGGTGCGGTGCCCTTGTACGGCACGGGCGTCATCTCGATCTTCAGCGCGCTCTGGAACAGCAGGCCGCACAGGTGCGAGGCGGCGCCCAGGCCGGCGTTGCCCAGGTTGATCTTGCCCTTGTTGGCATTGATCCAGGTCGTCAGTTCCTTGTAGTTGTTGGCGGGCAGGCCGGGCTTGCCGATGAGCGTCATCGGCACTTCATTGACCATGCCGAGGTATTCGAAGTCGTTCTCGACGTTGAACGGCAGCTTGCGGTACAGCGCCGGCATCGTCGACATGCCGATGTGGTTCAGCAGCAGCGTGTAGCCGTCGGGGTTGGCGCGCGCCACCTTGGCGGTGCCGATCGAGCTGCCGGCGCCGGCGGTGTTGTCCACGATGATCGTCGTGCCCAGCGTCTTCTGCAGCGATTCGGCCAGGTCGCGGGCCACGCGGTCGGTCGGGCCGCCGGCCGAGAAAGGCACCACCAGCGTCACGGGCTTGCCTGCGGGGAAATCCTGGGCGTGTGCGCCGACGGCGGCCGCGGCAATCGCCGCGAGGGCAAACAGTTTCTTCATGATGTCTCCGACGGAGTTTTTAAATGGAAAGGGTCGCGATCTTATCGGCTGACCGGGGGCTGACCCATACCGAATAGCCCTTAGGAATGTCACCGTTTTCGCCCCATGCTGGGGCATGATCACGCCCGTCCCGCGCACCCGCGCCGGGGTGACCACAACCACAAACAGGCCAGCCCGACGGGCGGCATCGAGGAGAAGAAACCAATGGATCCCTGGGTCTATCCGCGCGAGCGCTGGCTCGGCAAACTCACGCTCGTTCTGGGCCTGCTGGCCTGGACGCTGATCGTCGTCGGCACGCTGGGCATTGCGCTGCTGTACGTGCTGCTGGGCTTCATCGGCTACGTGTTCGCGCAGTCGGCGGTCATCGCCTGGATCAAGGGCACGGGCGTGAAGCTGTCGCCCCAGCAGCTGCCCGAGCTGCACGCGCGCTTCGTCGACTGCTGTACCCGCCTGGGCATCGCGCAGCCGCCCGAGGCCTACCTGCTGCACGGCGACGGCATGTTCAACGCCTTTGCCACGCGCTTTTTCGGCCGCAACTTCGTGGTGCTGCTGTCCGACGTGGTCGACGCCATGGAGGCGCAGCCCGACGGCATCCATTTCTACATGGGCCACGAGCTGGGCCACATCCGCCGCGGCCACCTCACGGGCCACATCTGGCGCGCGCCCGTGCTCTGGCTGCCGCTCCTGGGCGCGGCCTATGCGCGCGCCAAGGAATACACCTGCGACCTGCACGGCGCCGCCTGCTGCCGCGAGGTCGACTCCGCACCGCGCGCGCTGGTGGCGCTGGCCGCCGGCGCGCAGCAGTGGCGCAACGTGAACCTGCAGCGCTACGCCGCCCAGTCGGCCGGCAACCGCGGCTTCTGGGGCTCGTTCCACGAACTCATCGGCGGCTACCCCTGGCTCACCAAGCGCGTCGCCCGCGCCATCGACCCGGGCGCCAAGCTGCCCGAGCGCAACCCGGTGGCGTACCTGCTCGCGCTCTTCGTGCCCTACGCCGGGCGCGCGGGTGGCGGCGCAGCGGGTGTGCTGATCGTGGTGGCTGTCATCGGCGTCATGGCGGCTGCAGCCATCCCCGCCTACCAGGAGTACCAGACCCGCGCCGTCGTCGCGCAGGCCTGGGCCGAGGGCGCGCCGGTGCGCAACGCGCTCACGCGCCACTATGAAGAAAAGGCCGAGATCCCCGACACCCTGGCCGCCGTCGGCCTGCCGGAGAACCTGCCCAACGGCGCGACCCTCACGCTCGACCCCGACAGCATGGTGGTGGAGGTGGCCACGACCAAGGGCACGCTGCGCATGGAGCCGTCGTCGACCGACCGGGGCATTGCGTGGCATTGCAGCGCGGGGGAGGGGTTGAAGGACAAGGCGTTGCCGGCGAGCTGCAAGAAGTAGCCGGGCATTGGCCCTGATGACGTCTCCCGCTTCCATCGCAAACGCGTGGCGCCTGCCGCGCGACTTCGCGCTCATCACCGTGGCGGTCGAAGCGGCCATCGTGGGGGTCCACTTCGGCAGGCAGTTGTGGCCCGGCTCGGGGCACGAGGGCTATGGCCTGGACGTGTGGGCGGGCATGGCGGCCAACCTCGCAATGTCCTGGGTGCTGGCGGCGGCACTGGCCTGGAGCCATGCGCGCCAGGCATTGGAGGTGCGTGGCGGTGCGCGCCTGGCGCAGCTGCGCGGCCCGCGTGTGCGTCATGCCGGGGCCTATCTCATCGTGCGGGTGCTGGACTACTTCGTGCTGAGCCCGTGGCTCTACGGGCTGGGGTTGCTCTACATGCCGGGCGGTCGGCTGGTGCAACTGGCGATGCTGGTGCTGAGCGTGTGGCTGGCAACCTGGCTTGCGCTGAGGCAGGGCACTCAGGCATCGGCCGCGTCGTTCGATGCGGGCGATGCCGACGCCGTGGCGCCTGCGAGCGCATCGCCGGGTCGGGCCACGGTAGCGCTGTTGATCGCCGCCGTGTCCGCGTCGATCCAGATTTGGTGCGCGATGGTCACGGACCCGTGGCACGAGGCCATGAGGACCATGGACCGCGTGGCGCCCTTCCTGAGCTGGGTCGCGCCGCCGTTGTTGGTCTTTGCGCTGGCGTTCTGGGGCGCGTGGCTCGGCATCGGCCGTGGCCCGCTCCCCACACGGGTCCGGCCCTTCCGGGCCGTGGCCGCGTCGGTGCTGGCCTTTGTGCTGGTGCTGGCGGGCTGCGCTGCCGTCATCCTCGCGGGACTGGGGTTGCTGGAGCCGTCCCAGACCAGCATGGCCGGTGTCGGCGACCTGGTCATCCTGCTGGCCGCGCTCGTACCGCTCTACCCCTTACTGACCGTGCTGCTCACGCGCTTCATCACCCGCCGCCTGTACCGCCCCTACTTGTAGCTGCGCGCGTCCTCGATCACCTTGCCGTCGTTCGGCAGGGTGCCCGGCGCCACCAGTTCGATGGTGCCGCGCAGCTTGGTCACTTCGCGCACCGCGTCGGCAATGCGTGCGTCGAGCCCGGCCGGGGCGCCGGCGCATTCCAGCTTGAAGGTCATCTGGTCGTCGCCCATCTCGCCCGACACCACGAGCCGCGCGCGCACGATCTCGGGAAAGCGCCGCACGACCTCGGCGACCTGCGAGGGGTGCACGAACATGCCGCGCACCTTGGTGGTCTGGTCGGCGCGGCCGAGCCAGCCCTTGATGCGCTTGTTGGTGCGGCCCGTGGGGCAGGTGCCCGCGAGCACGGCCGAGAGATCGCCGGTGCCGAAGCGCACCAGCGGGTAGTCGGGGTTGAAGGTGGTGACCACGATCTCGCCCACCTCGCCGTCGGGCACCGGGTCGCCGGTGCCGGGGCGCACGATCTCGACCAGCACGCCCTCGTCGATCACCAGGCCCTGGCGCGCGCTGGTTTCGTAGGCGATGAGGCCCAGGTCTGCGGTCGCGTAGCACTGGATGCCCTGCACGCCGTGCGCGGCGATCCAGTCGTGCAGGCTGGGCGGAAAGGCCTCGCCGGACACCAGCGCCTTGGTGAACCACGGCAGCTTCTGGCCCTTTTCCTCGGCCTTCTCCAGCAGGATCTTCAGGAAGCTCGGCGTGCCCGCGTAGCCGTCGGGCTTGAGGTCGACGATGGCTTCGAGCTGCTGCTCGGTCTGGCCCGTGCCGCCCGCGAAGATGGTGCAGCCCATGGCATGCGCGCCGCTTTCCATGATCGAGCCGGCCGGCGTCATGTGGTAGCTGAAGCTGTTGTGGATCAGCTCGCCGCTGCGAAAGCCCGCCGCATGCAGCGCCCGCGCGGTGCGCCAGTAGTCGCGTGCCTCGCCCTCGGGTTCGTAGATGGTGCCGGGGCTTGCGAAGATGCGCGGCATGCGCGGCCCGCGCACGATCGACGCAAAGCCGCCGAAGGGGTCGTCGGCGCGGCGTGCCTTCTGCAGTTCGAGCAGTTCCGACTTGCGGGTGACGGGCAGCTTCGCGAGCGCTTCGCGCGAGGTGACGTCGCCGGGCTTCACGCCGTCGAGGATCTTCGTGAAAGCGGGGGAGGCGGTCTGGGCCTGGGCGATCTGCTTGGGCAGTGCGGCCAGCAGGTCACGTTCGCGTTCGGCGGGGTCGCGGATTTCCAGTTGGTCGTAGTGGTCGTTCATGTCCGTACCCTTCGTCTATCGATTCGGTCGCTCTGGGGTGGGTACTTCAGGCCAGCCAACGCTTGCGGCGTTTGTAGCTTTTGACGTCGCGGAAGCTCTTGCGGTCCGCGCCGCCCACGCCGAGGTAGAACTCCTTCACGTCCTCGTTCTCGCGCAGGCTCTTGGCCTCGCCGTCCATCACGATGCGGCCGTTCTCCAGGATGTAGCCGTAGTCGGCGTAGCGCAGCGCCATGTTGGTGTTCTGCTCGGCCAGCAGGAAGGTCACTTTTTCCTTGGTGTTCAGGTCTTTCACGATCTCGAACACCTCTTCCACGATCTGCGGGGCCAGGCCCATCGAGGGCTCGTCCAGCAGCACCATGGTCGGGTTGGCCATCAGTGCGCGGCCGATGGCGCACATCTGCTGCTCGCCGCCCGAGGTGTAGGCCGCCTGCGAGGTGCGGCGCGTCTTCAGGCGCGGGAAATACGCGTAGACCTTCTCCAGCGTCTCCTGCACCGAGGCCTTGCCGTCGGTGCGCGTGTAGGCGCCGGTCATCAGGTTCTCTTCGATGGTCAGGTGGGCGAAGCAGTGGCGGCCTTCCATCACCTGGATCAGCCCGCGCTTGACCAGCTCGGCCGGCGACAGCGCCTCGATGCGCTCGCCGCGCAGCTCGATGGTGCCCTTGGTCACGGCGCCGCGTTCGCCCGCGAGCAGGTTGCTCACGGCGCGCAGCGTGGTCGTCTTGCCGGCGCCGTTGCCGCCGAGCAGCGCGACGATGCCGCTTTCGGGCACGGTCAGCGACACGCCCTTGAGCACGAGGATCACGTGGTTGTAGATGACCTCGATGCCGTTGACGTTGAGAAGGATCTTGGGTTCGCTCATGGTGTGGTCCGAAGCATTCGCAAGAACGGCACATCGCCGTCCTTGCGAATGGCGGCTCTTGCGAGCCGCCACGGCACTCAGTGCATCAGGATTGGCAGTCCGCGGCTTCGCGGCGCGTCAGCTTCTTCTCGCCCGCGTACTTGTCGGCAGCCGCCTTCACCATCGGCTTGATGATCTGGCTGTCGGCCTCGTACCAGTCGGACATGCCGCCCCACTTGGCGCCGTCCCAGGTGTGCACGCGCGCCCAGGTCGAGCCCATGTGGTCCTGGCACGAGGTGCTCACCGGGCGCATCACGCCCGAGAAGCCCAGTGCGTCCAGCTTCTTCTGGTCGAGTGCGAGGTTCTCCATGCCCCAGCGCACCTGCTCGCCGGTCATGACCTTGCCCTTGCCGAAGCGCTCCTGCGCACGCCGCACGGCCTCGATGGTCAGCATCTGGATGATCACGCCGCGCGTGTAGAGCACCGAGCCCACTTCGTCCTTCGGACCCGTGCCCTGGCCCTTGTCGTGCACCTGCTTGAGGATGTCCTGGATCACCTTGGGCTGCGTGCCCGAGGTGTTCAGCGCCAGCGCGTTGTAGCCCTTGGCGTTGGCGCCCACGTCCTTCACGTCGGGTTCGGCGCCGGCCCACCACACGCCGTACATCTTCTCGCGCGGGTAGCCCGTGGCCACGGCTTCCTTCAGGGCGGTGGAGTTCATCACGCCCCAGCCCCACAGCAGCACGAAGTCCGGACGCGACTGGCGCACCTGCAGCCAGGCCGACTTCTGTTCCACGCCCGGTGCGGTCACGGGAATGAGCGACAGTTCGAAGCCGTTCTGCTTGGCGCGCTCCTGCAGCAGCGGGATCGGCTCCTTGCCGAACGGCGAGTCGTGGTACACGAGGGCGATCTTCTTGCCCTTGAGCTTGTCCATGCCGCCTTCTTTTTTGCCGATGTGCTGGATCAGGATGTCGGCCGCGGTCCAGTAGGAGCCCATGAGCGGGAAGTTCCACTTGAACACGCCGCCGTCCTGCGAGGCCGACAGGCCGTAGCCCAGCGTGATGAGCGGGATCTTGTCGGTGGGCACCTTGTCGGTCAGCGCGAAGGTGATGCCGGTGGCCTGCGGGTCGAAAAGCGTCACGCCCGGGCGGCCCTTCAGGCGCTCGTAGCATTCCACGCCCTTGTCGGTGGCGTAGCCGGTTTCGCATTCCTCGTACGTGATCTTCACGCCGTTGATGCCGCCGGTGGCGTTGATGTACTTGATGTAGTCCTGCTTGCCGTTGGCCCAGGGCGTGCCGTTGGGCGCGTAGGGGCCGGTGCGGTACACCAGCAGCGGGAAGAACTGTTCCTTGGCCTGGGCCTGCGCGATCGAAGGCGCGAAGGCCGCGCCGAGGGTGCTGGCCACCAGGGCGGCGGTCAGAGCGAGCGATTTCAGTGTCATGCCTGTCTCCTTTTGTGGGCACCTCGGTGCCGGGTTTTTACGAACGAACAACAACGAACCAGAACCTGTCAGTGCGGGAAGGGCCACAGCCGCAGCTTTTCCTTGGCCGTGGACCACAGCCGCGCCAGGCCGTGCGGCTCCACGATCAGGAAGAACACGATCAGCGCGCCGAAGATCATGGTCTCCAGGTGCGAGGCCAGCGCGGTCGAGATCGAGAAGCCCAGCCACCCCGGCAACTGGTTCAGGAAGAGCGGCAGCAGCACGATGAAGGCGGCGCCGAAGAAGCTGCCCATGATCGAGCCGAGTCCGCCGATGATCACCATGAACAGCAGCTGGAACGAACGGTCGATGCTGAACGCCGCCGGCTCCCAGGCACCGAGGTGAATGAAGCCCCACAGCGCGCCGGCCACGCCGACGATGAAGCTGCTCACCGCGAAGGCCGTGAGCTTGGCGTACACCGGGCGGATGCCGATCACCGCGGCGGCCACGTCCATGTCGCGCATCGCCATCCATTCGCGGCCGATGGCGCTGCGCACGAGGTTCTTGGCGAGCAGTGCGAACACCACCACGAAGATCAGGCAGAACAGGTACTTCTGTACCGGCGACTCGATCGGCACGCCGAACACGTTCAGCCCCGCCACGCTCACCGAGCCCGAGGACGAGTTGTTGGTGAACCACTGGATGCGCAGGAAGGCCCAGTCGGTGAAGAACTGCGCGGCCAGCGTGGCCACCGCCAGGTACAGGCCCTTGATGCGCAGGCTCGGAATGCCGAACAGCACGCCGATCACCGTCGCGCACAGCCCGCCCAGCAGCAGCGAGGCGATGAGCGGCATGCCGTCGATGCGCACCTGGAAGTTGTAGGCCGCGTAGGCGCCCACCGCCATGAAGGCGCCGGTGCCCAGCGAGATCTGACCGCAGTAGCCGACCAGGATGTTCAGGCCGAGCGCCGCCAGCGACAGGATCAGGAAGGGCGTGAGGATGGCGCGCATCCAGTAGTCGGACACGCCCATCGGCACCACGACGAACGCCACGAGCAGCAGCACCAGGATCGCCAGGCGGTCCTGCGCGATCGGGAAGATCTGTTGGTCGGCGCGGTAGCTCGACTTGAACTGGCCGTTTTCTCTGTAGAACATGTGCTCAGACCCGATCGATGATTTTTTGGCTACGGCCCGCTTCGCTTAACTTGCTGCGCAAGTTAGCCTCCACCGAAAAATTGTTGATCTCGTATTTCATACGCGATCAATAATTTTTTCGCCGAACAGACCCTGCGGACGAACCAGCAGGAAGACCAGCGCGAGGACATAGGCAAACCAGATCTCGATGCCGCCACCGAGCATGGGGCCGAGATAGATTTCAGACAGCTTCTCGCCGACACCGATCAACAGGCCGCCGATGATGGCGCCGGGGATCGAGGTCAGCCCGCCGAGGATCACCACCGGCAGAGCTTTGAGCGCCACCAGCGAGAGCGAGAACTGCACGCCGAGCTTGGAGCCCCAGATGATCCCGGCCACCAGTGCCGAGAAGCCGGCCACCGACCACACGATCACCCAGATGCGCGACAGCGGAATGCCGATCGATTGCGCGGCCTGGTGGTCGTCGGCCACCGCGCGCAGCGCACGGCCCGTGGCGGTCTTCTGGAAGAAGATCGCCAGCACCACCACCAGCGCGGCGGACACCAGCGCGGCGATCAGGTCTTCCTGGCTCAGCAGCAGGCCGCCCTGGAAGGTGCCTTCGAGCACCATCAGCGGTTCCTTGGGCATGCCCACGTCGATCTTGTAGATGTCGTTGCCGAAGATCGTCTGGCCCACGCCGTCCAGAAAGTAGGCGATGCCCAGCGTGGCCATCAGCAGCGTGATGCCTTCCTGGTTCACCAGCTTGCTCAGCGCCAGCCGTTCGATGAGCCAGGCCACCACGATCATCACGGCCATGGCCGCGATGAAGGCCAGGATGTTCGCGAGGATCTGGCTCTGGAAGCCGAACCACTGCGGGAACCACTCGGCGAAGCGCGCCATGGCCAGCGCCGCGAACAGCACCATCGCGCCCTGCGCGAAGTTGAAGACGCCCGAGGCCTTGTAGATCAGCACGAAGCCGATCGCGATCAGCGAATACAGCATGCCGACCATGAGGCCGCCGAAAAGGGTTTCGAGGAAAAATCCCATGGTCAATGCTCCACGCCGAGGTACGCCCGGATCACGTCTTCGTTGTTCCGAACTTCATCCGGCGTGCCGTCGCCGATCTTCTTGCCGTAGTCCAGCACCACCACGCGGTCGGAGATGTCCATCACCACGCCCATGTCGTGCTCGATGAGCACGATGGTCGCGCCGAACTCGTCGTTCACGTCGAGGATGAAGCGGCTCATGTCCTGCTTCTCTTCGACGTTCATGCCGGCCATGGGCTCGTCCAGCAGCAGCACCTGCGGCTCCATCGCCAGCGCGCGGCCGAGGTCGACGCGCTTTTGCAGGCCGTAGGGCAGGCGGCCCACCGGCGTCTTGCGGTGCGCCTGGATTTCCAGGAAGTCGATGATGTGCTCGACGAACTCGCGGTGCTGCAGCTCTTCGCGTTCGGCCGGGCCCCAGCGCAGCGCCTGTGCGAACAGGCCGCTCTTCATCTTGAGGTTGCGCCCGGTCATGATGTTGTCGAGCACGCTCATGCCCTTGAACAGCGCCAGGTTCTGGAAGGTGCGCGCCACGCCCATCTCGGCCACCTGGCGAGAGTTCATGTGCTTGAAGGTCTGGCCGCGGAAGGTGATGGAGCCCTGCTGCGGCCAGTACACGCCGTTGATGCAGTTCAGCATCGAGCTCTTGCCCGCGCCGTTGGGGCCGATGATGGCCCGCACCTCGTGCTCGCGCACGTTGAAGCTGATGTCGGTCAGCGCCTTCACGCCGCCGAAGCTCAGGCTGATGTTCTGGACGTCGAGGATGACGTCGCCAATTTTCCGGTTGCTCATGCGGCGGCCTTCACGATGGGGAAGGTCTTGGCGTCGTTGATCTTCAGCGTGGCGCTGACAACCCCCGTGCGTCCGTCCTCGAACTTGACCTGGGTCTCGATGTACTGCGAGGTCTTGCCGCCGTACAGCGCATCGACCAGCACGGCGTATTTCTCGGCGATGAAGCCGCGGCGCACCTTGCGCGTGCGGGTCAGCTCGTCGTCGTCGGGGTCGAGCTCCTTGTGCAGCACGAGGAAGCGCGCGATCTGCGTCTCGCCCATGCCGTCCTCGGCCGCGAGGTCGGCGTTGACCTTGGCGATGCACTCGGCCACCAGCGTCAGCACCTCGGGCTTGCCGGCCAGGTCCACATAGCCGCCGTAGGCCAGGCCGCGGCGCTCGGCCCAGTTGCCGACCGCCTCGAAGTCGATGTTGATGAAGGCGCAGACCTCGTCGCGGCCGTTGCCGAAGCACACGGCCTCCTTGATCTGCGGGAAGAACTTGAGCTTGTTCTCGATGTAGTTGGGCGCAAAGATCGCGCCGCCCACGAGCCGGCCCACGTCCTTGGCGCGGTCGATGATGCGCAGGTGGCCTTCGCTGTCGAGCACGCCCGCGTCGCCGGTGTGGAAGTAGCCGTTGGCGTCGAGCACCTCGGCGGTGGCGTCGGGGCGCTTGTAGTACTCCTTGAGCACCGACACGCCGCGCACCAGCACCTCGCCGTCGTCGGCGATCTTCAGTTCGATGCCCGGCGCCGCCGTGCCCACGGTCTGCAACTTGACCTTGCCGTCCTGCTGCAGGCACACGTAGGCGCAGGTCTCGGTCTGGCCGTAGAACTGCTTGAGGTTCACGCCGATGGAGCGGTAGAAGCGGAACAGGTCGGGCCCGATGGCCGCGCCGGCCGTGTAGGCCACGCGGATGCGGCTCATGCCCAGCACGTTGCGCAGCGGGCCGTAGATGAGCAGGTTGCCCAGGCTGTACATGAAGCGGTCGCCGGTGCTCACCGGTGCGCCGTTCAGGATGTCGGCGCCCACGCGCTGCGCCAGCGCCATGAACTTCGCATACAGCCAGCGCTTGGGCGCGGCCGCGTCTTCCATGCGGATCGACACGGCCGTGAGCAGGCCTTCGAAGGTGCGCGGCGGGCCGAAGTAGTAGCTCGGGCCGATCTCGCGCATGTCGTTCATCACCGTCTCGGCCGACTCGGGGCAGTTGAGCGTGAAGCCGCCCACCAGCCACTGCGCCACCGAGAACAGGTGGTCGCCCACCCACGCCATCGGCAGGTAGCTCATGATGTTGTCGCCGGGGCCGAGCTTGTCGGTCTCCACGCCGCCGCGGCCCGCCGCGATGAAGCTGGCGTGCGTCTGGCACACGCCCTTGGGGCGGCCGGTGGTGCCCGAGGTGTAGAGGATCACGCCGACGTCGGTGGCTTCGCCGCTGGCCACGGCGCGGTCGTAGTAGCCGGCGTTGGCCTTGTCGAAGGCCCGGCCCAGCTCGCGCAGCTGCTCGTAGCTCATGAGCCCCGGCTGCTCGTAGTGGCGCAGGCCCTTGGGGTCGTCGTAGATGATGTGGCGGATGCCCTGCTGCTGGCCCTCCTGGCCTTGCTGCAGCTCGCGGCATTCGAGCAGCTTGTCGACCTGCTCCTGGTCTTCGACGATCACGAACTCGATGCTCGCGTCGTTCAGCATGAAGACCATCTCGCTGGCGACCGCGTCCTGGTACAGCGGCACGGGCACGCCGCGCAGGCTTTGCGCGGCGAGCACGGCCATGTACAGGTGCGGCCGGTTGGCGCCGACGATCGCAAGGTTGTCGAAGGCCTTGAAGCCAAGGCTTGCCAGACCGCAGGCCATCTCGCGCACTTCCTGCGCCACGGCGTTCCAGGTCCAGGTTTGCCAGATGCCAAGGTCTTTTTCGCGCACGGCGGGAGCCTCGGGACGGGCCTCGGCATGCGCGAGCAGCAGACGGGGGAAGGTGGGGGCGGTGGTTTGCACAGTGGCCGGATCGTAGGTCCCACTTTGACGCCCGGTTGTCGTTCCAACGACAATCCTAGGGACACTACTCCCCGGAGTTTCCCGATGCCTCCTGGCAACCTCAACCCACAGAACGTGCTCGGCGGTTCCATCAAGGACCGCGTGCGCCCTGCCAATGCCGCTGAACTCGACGGTATTCCGTGGCTGCCCACGCTCACGCCCGCCGAGCGCCGCCGCGCCGAGGCCACGCTCGTGGTGGGCGAGGCCGAGCCCGGCGACCTGGTGTGCCGCGTCGGGCGTTCGCCCACCTACTGGTTCGGCGTGGTCGAGGGCCTGCTGAAGATGAGCAACGACAACGCCGACGGTGGCTCGGTCACCTACACCGGCGTGCCGCCCGGCGGCTGGTTCGGCGAGGGCACGGTGATGAAGCGCGAGCCCTACCGCTACAACATCCAGGCGCTGCGCCGCAGCCTCGTGGCGGGGCTGCCGATCGAGAGCTTCCACTGGCTGCTGGACCACTCCATCGGCTTCAACCGCTTCGTGATGAACCAGCTCAACGAGCGGCTGGGCCAGTTCATCGCGGCGCTGGAGATCGACCGCCTGAACAACCCCGACGCACGCGTGGCGCGCAACCTGGTGTCGCTGTTCAACCCGGTGCTGTACCCCGGGGTGGGCGAGGTCTTGCGCATCACGCAGCAGGAACTGGCGTACCTTGTCGGCCTGTCGCGCCAGCGCGTGAACGAGGCGCTCAATGCGCTGTCGGCGCAGGGGCTGATCCGCGTGGAGTACGGTGGCCTGCGCGTGCTCGACCTGCCGGGCCTGCGCGCCACCGCGATGTCCAGCCGCAAGAACAACAGCACTTCGAACTGAAAGATAAAAACATGGCCCTCTCCGACCACCTGCAGATCGTGCCCGCCGACGCCCAGGCGAGCTTTCTGCCGCCGCAGCAGCAACAGGCCACGCAGGCCCGCAACGAGGAAGACGACGGCCCGACGCTCGAAGAGGCCATCGACCGCGCCGAGGCCTTGGGCGAACAGATCGACGCGCTCAACGAGATCCTGGCGCGCCCGCTCAAGGACATCCTGGCCGACCGCGAGAAGTCGGAAGAAGCCGCGCTGGCCTGGGACCGCTTCGGCGCGATGTGGATGCTGTCGCAGCGTGCCATGCGCCGCGTTGCGCTCGACCTGGCGGCGCAGCTCGGTGTGAGCGAGGAAGAGGTCGTGGCGCGCGCCATGGCGAACGCCAACGCGGTGCTCAACGGCGCGGATGAAGTCGACCTCGGCGGCTCCATCGCACCGGCGCAGCTGCAGCACATCGCCCGGCATCGCAACTTCCTGCGCGCCCAGTTCCGTACCGGCTGACGCGCGCGGCCTTTCGATATCCCTTAGCCTTGCGGCCTTCTCCTGCCCCTACACCACCATGACCACCTCCGCCTCTTCCCACCTCACCGTCATCACCGGCGCCTCGCGCGGCCTGGGCCGCGCCATGGCCGAACAGCTGCTGCAGGCCGGCCACACGGTGCTCGGCATTGCGCGCAAGTCCTCGCCCGAACTGGCCGAAGCCCCCAAGGCCGGCGGCGCCGAACTGACGCAATGGGAGCAGGACCTGTCCGACCCGGTCGCCGCCGCGGCGCGCCTGTCGGACTGGCTGCGCACGCTGGACGGCCAGCGCTTCGACAGCGTCACGCTCATCAACAACGCCGGCACCGTCGGCAACCCCGCGCCGCTGTCGCGCGCCGTGCCGGCCGAGCTGGCCCAGGCGCTGCGCATCGGGCTCGAGGCGCCGATGCTGCTCACGGCCGCTTTCCTGGGCGGCACGCGCGAATGGCGCGGCGCACGCAAGGTGCTGAACATCTCGTCGGGCCTGGGCCGCAACGCCCTGGGCAGCCAGGCGCCGTACTGCGCGGCCAAGGCCGGCATGGACCATTTCTCGCGCGCCGTGGCGCTCGAAGAGGTGCATGCGCCGAACGGCGCGCGCATCGTGTCGCTGGCGCCCGGCATCATCGACACCGACATGCAGGTGCAGCTGCGCGGCGCTTCGGCCGAACAGTTCCCGGACCGCACGCGCTTCGTGAGCATGAAGGAAGAAGGCCGGCTCGACAGCCCCCAGAGCGCGGCGGCCAAGGTGCTCGCCTACCTGGCGCGCGCGGACTTCGGCAGCAACCCCGTGGCCGACGTGCGCGACCCGGCCTGAACGCAGCGACCACATCATGGCCACCGCAAAGTCCATCGACACGCTCGAATACAAGCTCTTCCCGTCGCCGAGGAACGTGCACCGCATCGTCTTCGAGCACCAGGTGTTCGTGCCGTACCCGTACGCGCTGATCGTGATGGACGAGTTCTATTTCAAGGGCCGCTACAGCCTGTTCTCGGCCTGCCGCATGAGCGACGGGAAGATGGGGCAGGTGGCGACGTTCGAGGACGCGGCGGACGTCGAGATCTTCAACGCCAAGTTCGTGCCTGATTGAGCTCACCCCCAGGCTTCGCGCACTTCGTGTCGCTTCGCCAACCCCCTGCCGGGGGCAACACCAGCGGCCCGGCAAAGCCGGTTCCGCGGTGTTCCTGGTGAAAACCCCTCTTACTCGATCGTCGCGCCCGAGGCCTGCACGATCCCCTTCCACTTCTCGTAGTCGGTCTTCAGCAGCGCGGCGAACTGCTCCGGCGTCATGCTCTGCGGCTCCGCGCCCTGGGCAATGATGGCCGCCTTCATTTCGGGCGTGGCCAGCAGCTTGTTGACCGCCGCATTCAGCGTCGTGACGATGTCCTTGGGCGTGCCGGCCGGCACGAAGACGCCGTACCAGGTGCTCACGTCGAAGTCCTTGTAGCCCAGCTCGGCCACGGTGGGCGTGTCGGGCAGCGAGGTGCTGCGCTTGGCGGAGGTGACCGCCAGCGGGCGCAGCTTGCCGGCCTTGATCTGCGCCATGGCCGAGGGCACCGACGACACCATCAGGTCGACGTTGCCCGCGAGCACGTCCATCATGGCCGCGTTGGAGCCCTTGTAGGGCACGTGGCGCATCTTGATCTTGGCGGCGCCGTTGAAGATCTCGCCGGCCAGGTGGATGGTGGTGCCATTGCCCGGCGAGCCGTAGGTGATGGTGTCGGGCGCGGCGCGCGCGGCCTTCACCACGTCGTCCAGCGTCTTGAACTTGGAGTTGGCCTGCGTGACGATCACCACGGGCGTGTAGGCCACGTGGGCCACGGCCGTGAGGTCCTTCACCGGGTTGTAGCTCAGGCTCTTGTAGAGCCAGGGCGCGACGACCATGTTGTCCTTCTGGCCCATCACGATGTCGTAGCCCGTGGGCGTGGCGCGCGCGGCCTCGGCGATGCCGATGGTGCCGCCGGCGCCCGCGCGGTTGTCGGGCACCACGGTCCAGTGGTTGGCCTCGGTGAGCTTTTGCGCGACCAGGCGCGCCAGGATGTCGGTGCCGCCGCCGGGCGGGAAGGGCACGACCATGCGGATGGGCTTGGCAGGGTAGGCGGCGGTCTGGGCGTGGGCCGGGGCGGTGGCCGCCACGGCGGTGAAGGCCAGCGCGAAGGCCAGCGGACGGAGGAAGTTCGATGGGGTCATGGGGGCATTGTCTCGTTCTGGG
>NZ_JBWKYF010000103.1:0-17501 GCF_059423605.1 Variovorax sp. GW460-12-1-14-LB1 | reverse complement strand
GCCCGCAGGCGACCCCCGGCGGTACTGGGCCCCGTGCCTGGGCGTGGCGCTGGTGGCGATGTCGCTCTTCTATGTGACCTTGAAAGACCTGGTGCACGAGAGCGCGGCGCGTGCTGCGCTCCTGACCACGGCAGTCGTTCCGGTCGAGGCCGAGCCCGACAGATCGACCGCCCGCGAAACGTTGCCGGATGCGGTGACCCGCGCATCCAAGGAACCTGCCACGCTGACGAACACGCACTTCGAGCCCCCAGTGATCGCCCCCGCAGCCAAGTCCGTGCCTGCCGTCGTCGAGGTGCACAAGTGCGTCACGCCCGAGGGCGATGCGGCCTACTCCGACGGGCCGTGCCCCGAGGGCGCACGCGCGAGCACGCTGCGATTGCCGCGCGACCTGCACGCCTCGGCGAGTTCCTGAGCTCTTGAACGGCTCACCCCGCCTTCAGAAACACATCGTGGTCCGGTGCGAAGTTGGCGTGCAGCGGCAGCATCGCGCCGCCCAGCGCGCAGGCCTGCGCCCCCGCCCTGCCCCCATGCAGCTGCGGCGCCCACAGGCCTTCCCAGTTGCATTGCGCGAGTGCCGCGCGGGTCTGTACCAGCAGCGCATCGAGCAGCGCGCGCGACATCGAACCGTCCATCACCACGTCGGCCAGGTCGAGCACCGCGGTGCTGCTGACGATGGCATGCGCCAACGCGCGTGACGCGCTGCCGAGCCAGGCCTGCGTGGCCGCGGCGAACGGCGCTTCGAGCGCGCGGTCGTCATACGCGGCCGTGGCGTCGAGGCCTTCGGCGCGCAGGCGTTGCTCCAGCTCCCACAGCGACGCCTCGGCCACCACCTGCGTCGACAGGCCTTCGGAGGGCTTCTCGGTGCGCATCGGGATCGACGCGAGCGCGCCCGCGTTGCCGTGCGCACCGGTGTGCAGGTGCGAGTTGATGACCAGCCCGCCGCCCACGAAGGTGTCGACGAAGATGTAGAGAAAGCTCTTGAGGTCGTGCCCGCGCCCTGTCACCAGCTCGGCCACGCAGGCCGCCACGGTGTCCCGCGCGAAGCCCACGGGCACGTCGGTGCGCGCGCGCACCTCGGCCAGCAGGTCCATCTGGTTCCATTCGTCCGACTGCGCCTTCGACAGCCCCAGCGTGCGGTGCCAGCCGCCGAGCTGGAACGGCGCCGCCAGACCCGCGCCCACGTTGCGCGCAGCCAGCGGCCCGAGCCCGTCGCGCAGGCGGTGGATGTGCTCGGCGATCACGGGCAGCAGCGCCGCGGCGTCCGGAAATTCGTAGCGGATCGCGTGGTGCTCGCGCACGCGTGCCGCGAAGTCGATCAGCAGCCACTCGGCCCCGCGCCGCCCGAGCTTCACGCCGATGGCAAAGGCGCCGTCGGGGTTCAGTGCCAGCGGCACCGAGGGCTGGCCGATGCGCCCGCGCACGCGGCTTTGCTTGACGATGAGGCCGTCGTCCTCGAGCCGCGCGGTGATGAGGCCGATGGTCTGCGCGCTCAGGCCCGTGAGCCGCGCGAGGTCGGCCTTGGGCAGGCTGGTGTGCACGCGCAATGCCTGCAGCACCACGCGCTCGTTGAACTGGCGCATGCCCACCTGGTTGGAGCCGCGCGGACGCAGCAAGGCCGACGGGCGCTCGAGGGCATCGGTATCAAGCATGCGCCTCCGCGGGCAACTGGTCGGCGGTCATGGCGCCGGTCATCACGGCCACGGTGTCGCTCATGCTGATCTTCTTCGGATTGAGCACGGCCGCGCGCCTGCCCAGGCGTGCCACGTGGATGCGGTCGGCCACCTCGAACACGTGCGGCATGTTGTGGCTGATGAGTACCACAGGCAGGCCGCGTTCGCGCACGCGGCGGATCAGCTCGAGCACCATGTTGCCTTCCTTCACGCCGAGCGCGGCGGTGGGCTCGTCCATGATGACCACGTGCCGCGCGAAGGCCGCGCTGCGCGCCACGGCCACGCACTGGCGCTGGCCGCCCGAGAGCGTTTCGACGGCCTGCGTCATCGACTGGATGCCGACCTTCAGGTCGGCCATGCGCGCCGTGCTTTCGAGCAGCATCTTCTTCTTGTCGAGCATGCGCAGCACATTGCCCAGGAAGCCGGGGCGGCGCAGTTCGCGGCCGAGAAAGAGGTTCTCGTAGATGGTCATCGCGGGCGCGACGGCGAGGTCCTGGTAGACCGTCTCGATGCCGGCGCGCCGCGCGTCCAGCGGGTTGCGGAAATGCACCGGCGCGCCGTCGAGCAGGATCTGGCCTTCGTCGGGCACGATGGCGCCCGACAGCGCCTTGATGAGCGACGACTTGCCCGCGCCGTTGTCGCCGATCACCGCGAGGATCTCGCCTTCGCGCAATTCGAAGTCGACGCCGTCGAGCGCGGTGACCTGGCCGTAGCGCTTCACCAGGCCCTTGGCCTGCATCACGATCTTGGGATTGGCCACGGTGTTCATCAGCGGGCTCCCTTGCGCGAGAGTTGATCGGCCGCCACCGCCAGGATCACGAGCACGCCCGTCACCAGCACCTGGTAGATCGACGACACGCCCATCAGCGTGAGCCCGTTGCGGAACACGCCCACGATGAGCACACCGATGAGCGAGCCCAGCACGATGCCGCGCCCGCCGAAGAGGCTGGTGCCGCCGAGCACCACGGCCGTGATGGCGTCCAGGTTCTCGGTCTGGCCCGCGTTCGGGTCGCCCACGCCGGTGCGCGCCACCGACAGCAGCGAGGCGATGCCGTAGAACACGCCCGCCGCCACGTACACCGCGAGCAGCACGCGCTGCGTGGGAATGCCCACCAGCCGCGTGGCCTCGGCGTTGTTGCCGATCGCGTAGACATGCCGGCCGGCCGCCGTCTCGCGCAGCACGAACCACGCGAGCGCATAGAGCGCGAGCATGAGCACCGAGCCCCACGCCACCTCGGCACTGCCGATGGTGAAGGTGGTGCCCAGGCCCGTGAGGCCGGCGGGCAGGTCGGTGATGGTCTGCGAAGACGAATACAGCTGCGTGATCGCGAACGCGATGTTCAGCGTGCCCAGCGTCACGATGAACGGCGGCAGCTTGATGCGCGTGACCAGCAGGCCGTTGAGCAGGCCGAACAGCGTCGTCACGCCGATGCCGCACAGGATGGCCACCGGCACCGGCATGCCGAGCTCGGTGGCGAACTTCGTCATGATGATCCCGCCCAGCGCCATCACCATGCCGCACGACAGGTCGATGCCGGCCGTGAGGATGATCAGCGTCTGGCCGATGGCGATCACGCCCACCACCATCACCTGCTGCAGGATCAGCGACAGGTTGCCGCCCGTCAGAAAACGCTCGGACTGCGTCGCAAAGAAGATGCAGGCGCCGAGCAGGGCCAGCCACGGCCCGAGGGCGCCCCACGGGATGTGGTGCGTCGGAGATTTCGCCATCGGTGTGCCTCCCTATAGACCGGGGCCGTTTACTTCTTGCCCCAGCACAGCTCGGTGCCGGTCTTGGTGTCCTTGCTGTCGACGCCGGCCACGCTCTTGCCGGCGATGAGCGTCACGCCGGTGTCGACGTAGCCCGAGGCCTTCTTGCCGGTCTTGGCGAATTCGACGCCCGCAGCCACGCCCATGGCGGCCATCTTCAGCGGGTACTGCTGCGAGGTCGCGGCGATGATGCCGGCGGCCGTGTCCTTGATGCCCTGGCAGCCGCCGTCGACCGAGACGATCATCACGCCCTTCTCCTTGCCCGCGCGCTTGAGCGCGTTGTAGGCACCGGCCGCGGCGGGCTCGTTGATGGTGTAGACCAGGTTCACGTCGGGCGCCTTCTGCAGGCAGTTCTCCATCACGGTCTGCGCCTTGGCCTGGTCGCCGAAGCTGTCGGCCATGCAGACGATCTCGGGCGACTTGGACAGCTCGTTCGACTTGGCGTCGTTGGCCGGCAGGCCGAAGCCCTTCATGAAGCCGTTGTGGCGCTGCGCGCCCACGGGATGGCCCGGCAGCAGGTCGAGCGCGACGATCTTGGGCGTCTTGCCGGCCATCGCGGCCTTGGCGTATTCGCCGATGAGCACGCCGGCCGTGTAGTTGTTGGTGGCGAAGAGCGCGTCGGTGGCGTCCGGCGGATCGGCCGGGCTGTCGAGTGCGATCACCTGCACGCCCTTGTCGCGCGCCTTCTTGATCGCCGGCACGATGGCCTTGGCGTCGCTGGGCGTGATGAGGATGGTCTTGGCGCCGGCGGCGATCATGTTTTCCATCGCGGTGATCTGGCCCGCGTTGTCGCCGTCGGCCTTTCCTGCCCCCGACAGCAGCTTGGCGCCGAGCTTCTTGGCTTCTTCCTGCGCGCCCTCTTTCATCTTCACGAAGAAGGGGTTGGTCTCGGTCTTGGTGACCAGGCCGATGACGGGCGGGTCGGCGGCCAGGGCCGTGGACGTGGCCGAGGCGGCAAGGGCCAGGACGGCCAGGGCGGGAACGAAGCGCGGGCTGATGAACATGAGGTTGTCTCCTTCAGGGGGCGGGCGCACAGCGCCTGCCGTACTTGCTATGGAACCGGATGACGATCCGCCAACGAGCGGAAAGGCATTCGGACGAGGGGGACTATCGAGCAGTCGACCGACTAAATCAAGCCACTTGAGTTATCGAAAACCCGAGGCCGGACAGGTTCGTGCGGTCAGAGCTGACTGCGACGGAGGATTCCGTGCAGCGCGTAATTTGTAATTCAAACGGCCTCGTTTCTATTGCCGCTCGCTCAATTCTTTTCTGATTTTGACAATTGTCATGGATGTTGATTTATCGTCATCGAAGATGCAAAGAATCGGCAATTCGCAAAACGAAAAATAAAGTTTTCGCTGGAGCCCCACCACTCGCCAGCCGTTGATGCCAATGGATGCAGTGCTCCTTTTTTCGTTGCGATCCGCCGACCCGCTCGAATGAACAAATAACCCGGAGGGATCGCGGCACATGTTCGGCCACCTTGTGGAAATACTCAGAAACAGTCCGGAAATCGCATTGTTTCTGGTGCTGTGCATTGGCTACGCCGTGGGCCAGATCCGCTTCGGGCCGATCCAGCTGGGCGGCATCTGCGGCACGCTGATTGCCGCGCTGGTGGTCGGCCAACTGGGCATCCGGCTCGACGACAGCGTGAAGAACGTGTTCTTCATGCTCTTCATCTTTGCGCTCGGCTACGCGGGCGGTCCGCAGTTCTTCGCCAACCTCGACGCCAAGGGGTTGCGGCTGGGCCTGCTGTGCCTGGTCGAGGTGGTGGTGGTGCTCGCGCTGGTGCTCGGCGCCACGGTGCTGCTGTCGCTCGACCGCGGCACGGCCGCCGGGCTGATGGCAGGCGCGGCCACCGAATCGGCCGTGGTGGGCACGGCGACCGACGCGATCTCGAAGCTGTCGCTCCCCGCCGCCGAGATCGCGCAGCTGCAGGCCAACGTGGTCACGGCCTACTCCATCACCTACGTGTTCGGGCTCATCGCCATCGTGGTGGTCACGAGCCAGGTGTTTCCGCTGCTGCTGCGCGTGAACCTGCGCGCCGAAGCCGACAAGCTCTGGAAGACCATGGGCGGCGGCGCCGACGACCCGGAGGCCGCCAGCGCCACGCCCGAGATGGTCGGGCGTGTGTTCCGCGTCACCGTGGGCCGCGGCCGCTCGGTCGGCGAGCTGACGGAGATCCTCGGGCGGCAGGCCAGCATCGAGCGCGTGGTGCGCGACGGCCAGAGCCTCGCGGTCGAGCCCGACTTGCACCTGCGCGTGGGCGACCAGGTGCTGGCCATCGGTCGGCGCAGCGCGCTCGTCAACGTAGGCGAGCTGCTGGGCCGCGAGTTCGCCGACACCACCGCCTTCGACACCGTGGTCGAGACCACCGAGGTCGTCGCCAACCGCCGCGAATGGTTCGGCCGCGGGCTGCGCATGCTGGAAAACGAGTTGCCGTCCGCCGTGCAGGTGATCGGCGTGGCGCGCGACGGCCACGCCATGCCGCTCGTGAACGACCTCACGCTGCAGCGCGGCGACGTGCTCCAGCTCTACGGCCCCGCGCCCGAGGTGGCGAGCGCCATCGCGCAGGTCGGCGACCGCGTGATCGCCTCCACGCGCAGCAACATCAGCTTCGCCGCCGCGGGCATCCTGCTGGGCGTATTCATCGGCAGCTTCAGCGCGAAGCTCGGCGGCATTCCGTTTTCGCTCGGCACTGGTGGCGGCGCACTGCTCACGGGGCTGGCCTTCGGCTGGTACCAGTCGAAGCACCCGCACCGCCTGAGCGTGCCGGCCGACGCGCTGGCGCTCATGAAGGACCTGGGCCTGGCCACCTTCATCGCCTGCGTGGGCCTGGCCTCGGGGCCGCAGGCGCTGGCGCTGGTCCAGAAGTTCGGCGTTGCACTGCCGCTGGTGGGCATCGCCGTCGCGGTGGTGCCGGCCAGCATCTCGCTGTTCGTCGGCCACCGCCTGCTCAAGCTCGAGGCGCCGGTGCTGCTGGGCGCCATCGCCGGCCAGCAGTGCAGCACGCCCGCGCTCAGCGCGGTGCAGAACGCCGCGGGCAATGCCACGCCGCTGCTGGGCTACACGATCACCTACGCCATCTCGAACGTCGTGCTGCCGCTGATGGGCCCGCTGATCGTGGCCCTGGCCGGACTGGTGCAGCACGCGAAATAAGACAACGACCCGAGACGCTCCACGCCCTTTTCTTCTCTCTTCTTCTCATTGATGCACTGAAAGGACTTCCCCTATGGAATGGCTGCATGAACTCTTCAAGAAGTCGCCCGAAATGGCGCTGTTTCTCTCGCTGGCCGTCGGCTACTGGATCGGCAAGATCAAGTTCGGCAAGTTCCAGCTCGGCGGCGTCGCCGGCTCGCTGCTGGTGGCGGTGATCGTCAGCCAGGTCGGCGTGCAGATCGACGGCGGCGTGAAGGCCGTGCTGTTCGCGCTGTTCATCTACGCCGTGGGCTTCGAGAGCGGGCCGCAGTTCTTCAGCTCGCTGGGCAAGCAGTCGATCAAGGAGATCATCCTGGCCGCCGTGATGGCGGCCACGGGCCTGGCGACCGTGGTGGTCATGGCCAAGCTGTTCGGGCTCGACAAGGGCCTGGCGGCGGGCGTGGCGGCCGGCGGCCTCACGCAGAGCGCCATCATCGGCACCGCGGGCGACGCCATCGGCAAGCTCGGGCTCGCCGCGGCCGAGACCGCGCGACTGCAGGGCAACGTGGCCATCGGCTACGCCGTGACCTACGTGTTCGGCTCGTTCGGCGCGATCATCGTGTGCGTCAACATCCTGCCCAAGCTCATGGGCCGCAGCATCCGCGACGATGCGATCGCGGCCGAGACCGCGATGCAGGCCGGCGTGAAGGTGCTCGGCTCCGACCAGGAAGAAGCCGCGCCCTCGCTGGTCGGGCGCATCTACCAGCTCACGAGCGACCCGCAGCGCACGGTGGCCGACATCGAGAACGCCAACCCGGCCACCACCATCACCATCGAGCGCGTGAAGCGCGACGGCAAGTTCGTCGAAGTCAGCCCCACGCTCGTGCTGCGCCAGGGCGACTACGTGCTCACCGTGGGCCGGCGCGACGCCGTGGTGGCGAGCGCGCCGCTGCTGGGCAAGGAGGTCGACGCGGTCGACGGCATGGAGCTGACGCTGAACAAGCGCGAGATCGTGCTCACCAACAAGGACTTCGGCGGCAAGACCGTCGACCAGATCCGCCAGGCCACCGCCGGCGGCGTGCGCCACGGCATCTTCGTGGTGCAGCTCAGCCGCATGGGCCAGGTGCTGCCGATGAAGCCCGACACCGTCGTGCAGGTGGGCGACCTGGTGTCGATCTTCGGCGCCGAGCAGGACGTGAAGCGCGTCGCCTCCCTCGTCGGCGACGTGATCGTGCCCAGCGCCAAGACCGACTTCGTGTACCTGGGCGCGGGCCTGGTGGTGGGCCTCTTGGTCGGCCTGCTGAGCGTGAAGATCGGCGCCATTCCGCTGACGCTCGGCGCCGGCGGCGGCGCGCTGCTGTCGGGCCTGCTGTTCGGCTGGTACCGCGCGAAGAAGCAGACCTTCGGCGCGCTGCCGCCCAGCGCGGTGCAGCTGCTGAAAGATCTGGGCCTGGCGGGCTTCGTGGTCGTGGTCGGCCTGACGTCGGGCCTGCAGGCCGTGCAGACCATCAAGGAGCTGGGCCTGACCATCTTCGGCGTCGGCGTGGTCGTCACGCTGGTGCCGATGATTCTCACGATGCTGTTCGGGCGCTACGTGCTGCGCTACGACAACACGGCCGTGTTCGCGGGCGCGCTGAGCGGCTCGCGCAGCGCCAACCCGGCCTTCGGCGAAGTGCTGGGCAAGGCCGAGAACGCGATCCCCACCGTGCCCTTCGCCATCACCTACGCGCTGGCCAACGTGTTCCTCACGCTGCTGGGGCCGCTGATCGTGGCGCTGGTCTGAGCACCACGCCTTCTCTCTTCTCTCGTTTCATTTTTTCAACCAAGGAGTACTCCATGGATTTCGGCGACGTGAAAAAGCTGGGCGGCCTGAGCCCGTTCGAACTGAAGGATGCGCTGATCCAGGTCGCACGACAGAGTGACCGCCTCATGCTCAACGCCGGCCGCGGCAACCCGAACTTTCTGGCCACCACCCCGCGCCACGGCTTCTTCCAGTTCGGCCTGTTCGCCATGACCGAGGCCGAGCGCTCGTACATCTACATGGCGGACGTGGGCGGCTTTCCGCAGCGCGAGGGCATCGAGGCGCGCTTCGAGCTCTTCGCCAAGTCGCACGAGGGCGAGCCCGGCGTGCGCTTCATCGAGGCCGCCGTGTCCTACGTGCGTGACCAGCTGGGTCTGTCGGCCGGCGACTTCATCTACGAGATGTGCGAGGCCATCCTGGGCTGCAACTACCCGGTGCCCGACCGCATGCTGCGCCTGACCGAGATCGTCGTGGGCCAGTACATCCACAAGGAAATGATCGGCACCCACCCCTTCGTGGGCAAGTTCGACATGTACGCGGTGGAAGGCGGCACCGCCGCCATGACCTACCTGTTCAACAGCCTGCGCGAGAACCACCTGCTGTCGCCCGGCGACACCATCGCGCTGGGCATGCCGATCTTCACGCCCTACATCGAGATCCCGCACCTGAACGACTACCAGCTCATCGAGGCGCTGATCGACGCGCCGCCGGAGAACAACTGGCAGTTCACCAAGAAGGAGCTGCAGAAGCTGCTCGACCCGAAGGTCAAGGCCTTCTTCCTGTGCAACCCGAGCAACCCGCCCTCGGTGAAGATCAGCGACGAGGTGCTGGGCTACATCGCCGACATCGTGAAGCAGCGGCCCGACCTCATCATCCTGACGGACGACGTGTACGGCACCTTCGCCGACAACTTCCTGTCGCTGTTCGCGATCTGCCCGCAGAACACCATCCTGGTGTATTCGTTCTCGAAGTACTTCGGCGCCACCGGCTGGCGCATGGGCGTGGTCGCCACGCACGAGGACAACATCCTCGACCGCAAGATCGCCGCCCTGCCCGAGGCCAAGCGCAAGGAGCTCGACGCGCGCTACAGCTCCATCACCACCGAGCCACGCAAGCTGAAGTTCATCGACCGCCTCGTGGCCGACAGCCGCACCGTGGCGCTGAACCACACGGCCGGCCTGTCGACCCCGGTGCAGGCGCAGATGGTGATGTTCTCGCTGTTCTGCCTCATGGACGAGGGCGAGACCTACAAGAAGTCGATGAAGCACATCGTCTCGCGCCGCAAGGAGGCGCTGTACCGCGAGCTCGGCCTGCCCCTGCCGCCCGACCCGAACTCGGTGAGCTACTACCACCTGCTCGACCTGCAGGACATCGCCACGCAGATGCACGGCGAGCGCTTCGGCAAATGGATTCTCACCAAGCTGCAGCCGAACGAGGCGCTGTTCCGCATCGCCGCCGAAACCAGCATCGTGCTGCTGCCCGGTCGCGGCTTCGGCGGCAAGCACCCGTCGGGGCGCGTGTCGCTGGCCAACCTCAACGAGTACGACTACGCGAACATCGGGCGCTCGCTGCGCAAGATGGCTTCGGAGTACTTTGCGGTGTTCGAGAAGGAGGTGGGGGGCGGCAAGGTGGACAACGCGGGAAAGGCGGCCAAGGGCGGCGTCGGCAAGACCACTGTCGTTAAACCCGCAAAACGCGGCAAAAAGTAGCCTCGTTCCGCCCCTTGCGCGGCCCCGAAATGTATGCCTTTGACATACGATCAAAGGCATAAAAGAGGGATCGCAAAGGGGCGAGAAATGATCGTAGGCATTGACCTGGGCACGACCAACAGCCTGGTGGCGGTGTGGCGGGAAGGGAAGTCCGTTCTGATTCCCAACGGACTGGGCGAATACCTGACGCCGTCATGCGTCAGCCTCGACGAGGACGACACCGTGCTCGTCGGCAAGGCCGCCAGGGAACGGCTTCAGACGCATCCGGACCGCACCGCCGCCGTCTTCAAGCGCTACATGGGCAGCAACAAGACGGTGCGCCTGGGCAAGCGCAGCTTCAGGCCCGAAGAGCTTTCGGCACTGGTGCTGCGTTCACTCAAGGCCGATGCCGAGGCCATGCTGGGTGTACCGGTTCATGAAGCCGTCATCACCGTGCCCGCGTACTTTTCGGATGCGCAACGCAAAGCCACCCGTGCGGCGGGCGAACTCGCCGGCCTGAAGGTCGACCGGCTGCTGAACGAGCCCACCGCCGCGGCACTCGCCTACGGCATGCACGACATGGGCGCCGAAACGCGCTTTCTGGTGTTCGACCTCGGCGGTGGCACTTTCGACGTATCGATCCTCGAAATGTTCGAGGGTGTGATGGAGGTGCGTGCGTCGGCCGGCGACAACTTCCTGGGCGGCGAGGACTTCGTCGAATCGCTGATCACCCTGTTCTTCGAACGCAACGCTCTGCCGGCGAGCCTGCGCAGCAACGCCCAGTTCATGCAACGCCTGGCCGCACAAGCCGAAGCGGCCAAGCGCCTCCTCAGCACCGAGCCCAGTGCCGAAATCAACGTGGCGCACGAGTCGGTGCAGCACCGCCTGCAGATCGATGAAACCACGCTCGAACAGGCCTGCGCGCACTTGCTCAAGCGCCTGCGCACACCGGTGGAACGCGCGCTGCGCGACGCCAACCTGCGTGCCGGCGAACTCGATGCAGTGGTGCTCGCAGGGGGTGCCACGCGCATGCCCGCGATCCGGCGGCTGGTGACCACGATGTTCGGTCGTTTCCCGTCGATCGACTTCAACCCGGACGAAGTCGTTGCACTGGGCGCGGCAGTGCAGGCGGGATTGAAGGCGCGGGACGCGGCGCTCAAGGAAGTGGTCATGACCGATGTCGCGCCCTATTCGCTCGGCGTGGCAGTGAGCCGCTGGCTCAGCGAGACCACCGCCACGCATGGGCATTTCGACCCCATCATCGAACGCAACAGCACCGTGCCTGTGAGCCGCTCCAAGAGCTACGTCCCCAACTCCGCCACCCAGACCTCGGTCGACCTGCACGTGTTCCAGGGAGAGTCGCGGATGGTGCGGGACAACGTGCACCTGGGAACGCTGCACGTGCCGCTGCCGCAGGGACCGGTGTCCGAGGCGGCGGTCGAAGTGCGCTTCACCTATGACGTCAACGGCCTGCTGCAGATCGAGGCCACGGTCCAGAAGACCCAGGAGACCTTCAGCCTGCTGATCGAAGGCAACCCGGGGCTGTTGAGCGAGACCGAGATCAAGGAGCGCCTGATGGCCTTGAGCGAACTCAAGATCCATCCGCGCGACCGCATGGAAAACCGCACGCTGCTGGCGCGCGGGGAGCGCATCTACCAGCAGCTGCGCGGCGACGTGCGGGAATGGCTCGGCATGTGCATTTCGGAGTTCGAGCGTGCGCTCGCCACGCAGGACAAGCGCGTCATCGCCCCAGCGCACCGCCAATTCCAGGAGCAGTTGCAGCAGATCGAACGCGACAGCCATCTGGCCGACTGAGCTGGGGAGCGACGACACCATGACCGAAGTCCCAGGCTTCCTGCTCGAACTCGGGCTGCGCCCGGATGCCGACGAGCGTGCGGTCCGGCGCGCCTATGCGGTCGAACTGAAGAAGATCGACCAGGAGACGCAAGCGGAGCGGTTCCAGCGGCTGCGAGAGGCATATGAAGCGGCGTTGTACTGGGCCCGGCATGTGCGGGAGGCAGAAGCAGCGCAGGAAATCCAGGCGGCGACGGCGAACGCACAGACGAGCGGGGACGTCGCGCAACAACAGCCCCAGCCTGTCACCGTCCGCGCTCCCGCGACGCACGACGAACACGCGCCCTCGCTGCCACCGGCCGCTGACGCCGATCGCACAGTGCCGCGCCATGACAGCGTGCGCGACATCATGGTCGCACTCGACACCCGGCTGCAGGAGGACCCGCTGCAGACGGTTCGAGAAGCCACCGTGTTGCTGGAAGCCACGCTCGAAGACCCTCGCCTGCTCGACATGGACGCCCGCGTTCTCTTCGAGGCCAATATCGCCCACCTGCTCGCCTGCGGCTGGCGGCCGGGCCACGAGTACCTGTTCGAGGCGGCGCTCGTGGTCTTCGATTGGCGTACCGATTCGGCCAGGCTGCTGCGCTTGGGACAGGCCGGCCACCTGGTCGACCGCGCCATCGTCGAGCAAGACGCGCAGGCCCAGCAATCGCCAGCCGATCGCGATACGCAACGTCAATACCTGGAGCTGCTGCGCCACACCGCCGACCCCGGGCCGCAAGCCCTGGCGTTGGGCCTGGGGCGTGTAATGCACGCTGCCCATACCTATCCGACGTGGCTACGGCTGACGATGGACACGGCCAACATCGAACATTGGCGTGAACGCAATGCCGACCTCGCGCGCTCGACAGTGCAGAACCAGCCATCGATGGCGAGCGCGCACAGCGGTTCAATCACCGCTTCACAGATGACGGCATGGTTCGTGGCCTTCTGTGGGGCGGTGATACTGATCTTTCTGCTGAGGACAGTGGCCACCGGCGAGGGGAACCAGGGCACCGCGACAGCAAATGCGGCAGCAGCCCGCGCGGGGGCGGCGGCGATGGCGGAAGCGATACGCAAGCTGCCAACTTCGCAGTCTTCGCCGCCATCGCTCTCCGGGCTGCCGGACTCCAGCGCGAACGACGCAACAGCCCGTTGGCCAGCCCTGCAAGCACCCATTAACGGGAAAACCGGCACCAATGCCCCGAGCGCTCAACGCCCGGCAACCGAGCCCGACCCGCCGGTGGCGCAATACACCAAGCAGCCTCATGTCGCCTACCCGACCATGTCCAAGCGGCTCGGCGAACAGGGCCGCGTGGTGCTCAAGGTCATGGTCCAGCCTACGGGGTCGGTCAGCGATGCCACCGTGTTGCAAAGCTCCGGATTCGCGCGGCTCGATGCTGCGGCCATCGATGCCGTGCGAGGGGCCCAAGTCGTTCCCATGAAGAGCATGAACGGGCGCACCGTGGCGGCTTGGTACAAGGCCTCGATCAATTTCGTGTTGAGCGACGTCGCGTCAGGGTCAGCCACTTCAACGAGACCCGAGAGCAAGCGGAACTACGGCGACGCCGTGACCGCCGCCGTGAGACCCAACATCCTGTTCACCAAGGAGGTTCCAGGAAATCCGCTGGTCGAGTACACGCTGGACCTTGCGGCCGACGGCAAGATCCTTGCAGCGAACCTCTCCAGGGCCAGCGGCGTGCCCGAATGGGATGCCGCCGCGCTGCGTGCCATCCACAAGACTGGCCACATGCCGCTGACCGAGCAAGGCACGGTGCCGCCGAAGATGGTGCTGGGGCTGCGGCCCAAGGTTCAATGACACGCATCGCGCCGGGCATATCGCCCTCAACCCGCCGTACACCGTGAAATCGGCTTGCGCGTGCTGCGCAGGAAGCTGGCCGAACCAGGCTTGCCGACCGGTCCTGGCCATCTGTTCGCTGCAGCGGTGGTTGCGCTGGGCGTTCGCGTCATCTGACGACGGCTGCCGACCGTCGCCGTTGAGACGCGCTTCCCGTGCCAACGGCGCGGGAAGCCAAGAAACTCAAGCCGCCCTGCGCGCCGTCAGCCACTGCGACGGCGCCAGGGCCGCCGCCACCACGCGCACTTCGCCGATGTGGCCGAAGAAGCCGTCGGCGCGCGTACCGTCCCACGAGCCGCCGCCCACCACCCAGGGCGCGGTGGCCTTCAGCGTGGCCAGGCCCGGCACGGCCGCCGAGTTGCGCAGCACCGGGGCGCCCTCGACGTACATCGTGGTGTCGTGCGACACCGGGTCGTTGACGATGGCGATGTGCACCCAGCGGTCGGCGAGCACCTCGCCCGACCAGTTGGCCTTGGCCGAACGTGTGCCCGTCGTGTTCGGCACCACCTCCCACTGCACCTCGCGCAGGCTCGAGATGGCGAAGAGCATCGGCGGCGATTCGCCGTCACCGCCGGTGTAGCTCGCGAGGTCGCCGCGGCGTCCGTCGCGCGTCATGATGTTCATCCACGCGTGCAGCTTGCTGGTCCAGCTCTTGTCGATCTTGACGAAGGCCTCGACGGTGTAGCCGTTGTCCAGCGTCTGCGCATTGATCGGCGCCGAGGCCTCGGTGAGGAAGTAGCTCATCCGCGCCTTGTTGGTGTTCAGGAAGCGCACCGAGCCCGGCGCGGCCGAGAGGCGGTGGCGGTCGTCGGTCCACACGACGTCGCCGTCGGCCGCGCCCACCACGCCGTTCTGGTTCAGGGCATCGCGCCGCAGCGGATTCGCACCCGTCACGTCCGCGATCACGGTGCCCGGCAGCACCGGCTGGTTCACCGCACCGCCGACGAAGCGCCAGTGCGCCAACGTGTTCGCGACCTTGGGGTAGTCCTCCGCATCGGCGGCGGGCCGCTGCACGGTGGCTTCGGGGTCCTTGTAGTTGGCCAGGATCAGCGCCTTCGCCTGCTCGACCAGCGACTGCTCGACCGTGGCCTCGCCCGCGGCAAAGCCCTTGTTGAAGCCGGCGAAGCGCTGCGCGAAATCCATCTCGATGGTGAAGGCCTCGTTGGGCGTGGTGAGCACGGCCTGGTCGAAGGCGTTCAGCGTGGCGGCGGGCTTTTGCGGCACCCAGGGCGAGAACGACAGTACCTTGATCTGCTTGTTCGTCAGGTCGAACTCGTACAGGCGCATCAGGCCGTTGCCGCCCTGGTAGGCCATCTGGTAGTCGACCACCATCTCCTCGACCTTGTGGCCGAAGTCGTTGGTCTTCGTGAGGTGCGCGGCGCCGTGGTGGTGGCCGTTGAGCGTCATGAAGATCTGGTCGTTGTCGCGGATCAGCTTCTCCCACAGCATCTTGCCGTAGTCGGTTTCCAGCGGGCTGGTGCCATCGGGCGCGATGTTGAGCAGCTGGTGGTTGACCAAAATCACGGGCAGCGTCGGGTTCTTCGCGATCACCTGGCGCGCCCACGCGATGCCCGCGTCGGACACGCGCCACGACAGCGACAGCACCATGAACTTCTGGCCCTGCGCCTCGAACACGTGGTACTCGTGGAAGCCGCTGGTGTCGCGCGCGCCGAAGGTGGCCTGCTTCTTTGCGCGCTCGGTGCCGAACCACTGCAGGTAGGGCTCGGCGGCCAGGTTGCGGGCGGCGTCGGTGCCGTTGACGGGGTCGACGCCGTAGTCGACGCCGTAGTCGACGTCGTTCAGCACGTCGTGGTTGCCGGCCAGCACGCTGTAGGGCAGCTTCGCGTCCTCGAGCACCTTCATGGCGGCATCGGCCACCTTCCATTGGTCGGGCTTGCCGACCTGGTCGACCACGTCGCCGAGGTGGATGGTGAAGGGAATATGCAGTGCCTTGGCGTTGGCGGCGATCCACTTTGTCTGCGCCGCGAAGGGCGCACTGCCGAAGCGCTTGTCGTACTGGTCGCTCTCGGCGGCGGTGGCGTAGCGCGCGTAGAACTGGGTGTCGGGCATCACGGCCAGCGCGAAGCTCGAACGCTTGCTCACGACGGGTTCTGGCGCGGGCGGGTTGGGCGCCGGTGCGGGGGCCGGCAGCGGGCCGAAGCCTGCGCTGCCGCCGCCACCACCGCCGCAGGCGGCGATGAGGGCGCTGCTGCCGCCGACGGTGAGCAGGGAGGCGCCGAGCTTGAGCATCTGCCGGCGTTGCGGGATGCGTTCGGTGTCGGGAGCGGAGGGGGAAGAAGACGGGGAAAGCGGAAGCGCGCGTGCGCCGCGCGGATCGACGGAATCGGACATGACAAGAGAAAACGTTGGGAAGCACCCAGCGTAGGTCGCGGCCGTGACTCGGTCATGTACGGCCCATGACACTTCGCCCCCGAAGCGCCCTCCCCTGAACCCGGCTCAGGCCTGGGCCGCGCGCCCCGACGGTTCGTGCATCACCATCCGCCACGCGCACAACGTGCCCGCCACCGCCAGCAGCGCCGCCAGCGCGAACATCGTGCGATACCCCAGCTCCTGCGCCACCGCCCCGCCGAGCAGCACGCCCAGCACGCCGCCGAAGCCGTAGCCGATCACCGTGAACAGCGCCTGCCCACGTCCGCGCAGGTGGCCGGGGAAGCGGCGCGACACCACGGCGATGCAGGCCGTGTGGTGCGCCGCGAAGCTCAGCGCATGCAGCCACTGCGCGATGACCAGCGCCGCGATGAAGCCGCCGAGCCCGGCCGTGAGGCCGAGCCGCGCCACGCCGGCGATGCCGCACACCAGCATCCAGCGCGGCATCGGCAAGAGGCCGATGAGCCGGCCCTGCAGGAAGAACCAGACGATCTCGGCCACCACCGACAGCGCCCACAAGAGGCCGATGGTGCTCTTGCCGTAGCCGATCGAATCGAGGTACAGCGAGAAGAACGCGTACACCGAGAAATGCGACATCACCTGGAAGAACAGCGACGCGAAGAACCAGCGCACGGCGGGGATGCGCAGCACGGGGCCGATGGGCTCCTTCACGGCGTCGTGCGCGGCCGGCGGCTCGCGCAGGTCGGGCAGCTTCATCGTCGCGAGCAGCACCACGGCCAGCGTGCCGGCGGCCCAGTACGGGAAGTGCTTCATGCCGAAGCGCTCGAACCACTCGCCCGCGACGAACACGGTGACCAGGAAGCCGGCCGAGCCGCACAGGCGGATGCGCCCGTAGCGCCCCCAGTCGCCCGCGACGATCTGCGCCATGGCCGCTTCGGTGAGCGACATCATCGAGCTGGTGTGCGTGAACATCACGAGCAGCACCAGCGCGAGCCACCAGGCGCCGCCGTGCCACCACAGGCCGAAGGAGCTGGCCAGCGCCACCGCGGCGCTGAAGCGCAGCAGCTTCACGCGCTGGCCGGTGTGGTCGCTGAGCGCGCCCCAGGCATAAGGCGCGAAGACGCGCGTGATCGATTGCACCGAGGCCAGCAGGCTGATCGTGAAGATCGGCAGGCCCAGGTCCTTGAGCCACAGCGGCAGGTACGGATTGAAGAAACCGATGTGCGCGAAGTAGCTGGCCGACAGGCCAGCGAATGCCAACAGGTGGCCGCGCCCGGCGGCCACAGGTGGCGGCGTGGACCTAGGGCTTGCTGACACTGTGCAAGGGGATCGCGTTGCTTCGCAAAGGGGCTGGCTGCAAGGCGCCCGCGCGCAGCAAGGCTGAAGCCTTGCAAGCG
>NZ_JBWKYF010000102.1:0-17756 GCF_059423605.1 Variovorax sp. GW460-12-1-14-LB1 | reverse complement strand
GGATGGGGCGTTTTCGAGGGGTGCCGGCGAGTTTCGGGCTGCGAGCCTCTTGCATCAATGACCGCAAATAAGGATATTCGTTGCATTGAATGCAACACTCGGAGACGACCGCCATGGACGACAAGCTCGACACCCGCCGGGTGCGCTACTTCATGCAGGTGCTCGACAGCGGCTCGGTGCGCGGTGCGGCCGACGTGCTCGACATGGACCCGTCGGCCGTGAGCCGCGCCATCGGCATCCTGGAGACCGAGTGCGGCCTGCCGCTGCTGGAGCGCCACGGACGCGGCGTGGTGCCCACCGACGCAGGCCAGCTGCTGGCCGGCTATGTGCGAAGGCAGCAGGGGCAGAAGCAGCACCTGCTGGCGCAGATGGACAGCATCCGCAAGATCGAGAGCGGCCACATCGACATCGTGGCCGGCGAAGGCTATGTCGACTGGCTCATGCGGCACAGCCTGCGCATCTTCATGGCCAGCCACCCGAAGATCACGGTGAACCTCGACGTCGCCAGCACCGACGAGATCGTGCGCCGCGTGATCGAGGAACGTGCCCACATCGGCATGCTGTTCCAGCCGCCGAAGGACGAGCGGCTCACCTCGCACCAGTCGCACGCGCAGCCGATCCAGGCCATGGTGCTGGGCTCACACCCGCTCGCGCAGCTCGATCGCCCGCTGAAGCTGGCCGACCTGCTGCCCTACCCCGGCGCCACGCTGCACCGCAATTTCGGCGTGCGCCAGCACATCGAGGCGGCCGAGATCAGCGAGGGCGTGCGGCTGCCCGCGCTGCTGACCACCACCTCGTTCAGCGCGTTGGGCCACTTCGTGTCGGCAGGCCTGGGCTACACGCTGGGCACGCGCATCTCGCTCACGCCCAACGCCGACCACCCGGCGCTGGTCGAGCTGCCGATGAAGAACCCGCTGCTGTCGCAGGGGCGCTCGCACATCGTGTCGCGCCACGGCCGCCTGCTGCCGCCGGCCGCGGCGACGCTGCTGCGGCAGGTGGTGGCGGACATGAAGCGCTATGCCGGTTCGATCGCGGGCACGGGCATCGGCAAGCCCCGCGCGAGCACGCGCGGGCGCGGCGCGGCGGGTTGAAGGGCATGGGGCTTTGCGTTGCGTGCGCGCACGGTTCGGTGTTCTGATCGGACCCCATGTCCTACCTCGCTCCCCTCTTCATTCACCTGCTGTGCGCCGCCTTCTGGGTCGGCGGCATGGCCGTCATGCACTTCGCGGTGCGCCCCGCCGCCGTCGCCACGCTGGAGCCGCCGCTGCGCCTGCGCATGATGGCCGCGACGCTGCGACGTTTCTTCATCGGGGTGGACGCGTCGGTCACGCTGCTGTTCGTGAGCGGCTTCGCGATGATCCTCGCGACCGGCGGCTTTCGCGCCGTGCACTGGCGCGTCGAGGCCATGATGGGCATTGCGCTCGTGATGGCGGCGGTCTACGTCTACATCCGCGCCTCGGTGTTCCGCGCCTTGCGCCGCGCGGTGGACGACAGCGCCTGGCCCGTGGCGGCCGCGCGGCTGAACACGGTGCGCCAGCTGGTGACGCTGAACCTCGCGCTGGGCGTGGTGGTGTTCGCGGTGGCGGTGATGGGGCGCGGCGGCTAGGCCGCAGGCCCCTTCAGTTCAACACCATTGCCGTCGGGATCTTCGAGGTAGATCGAAGGCCCGTTGCCTTCGGCCCCGAAGTTGTTCTGCACCTCGCCCTGCACCGGCACGCCGTGCCGCGCCATGCGCGCGCGGATCGCGGCTTCGTCGAAGGGCTCGATGCGCAGGCAGAGGTGATCGACGTTGCGGCCTTCGCGCCCGGCCAGTGCGCCGCCCTGGCGGCCCAGCTTGCCGTCGTGCGTGACAAGGTCGATGAGGCTGCTGCCGGCGCGCAGGTGCACGAGGCCGAGGTCGTCGCGGCGCTTCTCGAGCGTGCAGCCGAGCACGTCGCAGTAGAAGGCCATGGCGCGCGCGGCATCGCGCACGCGCAGCACGACGTGGTCGATGCGCAGCACCGCGAACGGGGCCGCATCGGCTGCGGAAGCAACAGGAGACGAAGCAGGCGGGCGCGTCATGCCCGCCAGTGTGTCAGACCACCCCGGCCGCGCGCAATGCCTCGAAGCGCGAGGCGTCGACGCCCATCTCGGCCAGCACCTCCTGCGTGTGCTGTCCGAGCGCGGGCGGTGCGCGGCGCAGCACCGGCGGCGTGGCCGTGAGGCGCAACGGGCTCGCCACGCCGGTGATGCTGGCGATGCCGTCGCCCGCATCGCGCGGCAGCGTGACGGCCAGGCCGCGCGACTTGACCTGTGCGTCGTCGAAGGCCTGCGCGATGTCGTTGATGGGGCCGCAGGGCACGGCCTTGTCTTCGAGCAGCGCGACCCAGTCGGCGGTGGTGCGGGTGCGCGTGAGTTCTTCCATCATCGGGATCAGCACGCCGCGGTGTTTCACGCGCAGTGTGTTGGTCGCAAAGCGTTCGTCGGCGGCCCACCCGGCGTGGCCGGCGGCTTCGCAGAAGCGCGCGAACTGGCCGTTGTTGCCGATGGCCAGCAGCATCGCGCCGTCCTGCGTCGGAAAGTCTTGATAAGGCGCGAGGCTCGGGTGCGTGTTGCCCTGGCGGCCCGGCGCCTTGCCGGTGTTGAGAAAAGCGCTCGCCTGGTTGGCGAGGATGGCCATGCCCACGTCGAGCAGCGCCATGTCGATGTGCTGGCCTTCGCCGGTGCGGTCGCGCACTTGCAGCGCCGCGAGGATGGCGGTGCTGGCGTACACGCCGGTGAACAGGTCGGTGAGCGCCACGCCCACGCGCAACGGACCGCCGCCGGGTTCGCCGTCGGGGCGGCCGGTGATGCTCATCATGCCGGTCATGGCCTGGATCATCAGGTCGTAGCCCGCGCGCTCGGCGTAGGGGCCGTCATGGCCGAAGCCGGTCACGCTGCAGTAGATGAGGCGCGGGTTGGCCGCGCGCAGGCTTTCCTGGTCGAGGCCGTACTGCTTCAGGCCGCCGGTCTTGAAGTTTTCGACCACGATGTCGGCCTGCGCCGCCATCTGCTGCAGCAGCGTCTGCCCTTCGGGCGTGGCCATGTCGATGGTGACCGAGCGCTTGTTGCGGTTGCAGGAGGTGAAGTAGCTGGCCTGGTCGGTGTCGTGGCCGTTCGCGTCCTTCACGAAGGGCGGACCCCAGGTGCGCGTGTCGTCGCCGACGCCGGGGCGTTCGATCTTGACGACGTCAGCGCCCAGGTCCGCGAGGATCTGCGTGCACCACGGGCCCGCGAGCACGCGGGACAGATCGAGGACCTTGATGCCGTCGAGTGCTGCGGGCTTGGTGCTCATGCGTTCGTTCAGTTGGCGAAAGCGGCGATGCCGGTGATGGCGCGGCCCAGGATCAGCGCGTGGATGTCGTGCGTGCCTTCGTAGGTGTTGACCACTTCGAGGTTCACCAGGTGGCGCGCCACGCCGAACTCGTCGCTGATGCCGTTGCCGCCCATCATGTCGCGCGCCATGCGAGCGATGTCCAGCGACTTGCCGCAGTTGTTGCGCTTCATGATCGAGGTGATCTCGACAGCCGCAATGCCTTCGTCCTTCATGCGGCCCAGGCGCAGGCTGCCTTGCAGGCCCAGCGTGATCTCGGTCTGCATGTCGGCCAGCTTCTTCTGGATGAGCTGGTTGGCGGCGAGCGGGCGGCCGAACTGCTTGCGGTCCAACGTGTACTGGCGGGCGCGGTGCCAGCAGTCTTCGGCGGCACCGATGGCGCCCCACGAGATGCCGTAGCGGGCGCTGTTCAGGCAGGTGAACGGACCCTTGAGGCCTTGCACTTCGGGGAAAGCGTTTTCTTCGGGGCAGAACACGCCGTCCATGACGATTTCGCCGGTGATGCTGGCGCGCAGGCCGACCTTGCCGTGGATGGCGGGGGCTGTCAGGCCCTTCATGCCCTTTTCGAGCACGAAGCCGCGGATCGGGCCGACGGTGCCGCTTTCGCTGACTTCCTTGGCCCAGACGACGAACACGTCGGCGATGGGCGAGTTGCTGATCCACATCTTCGAGCCGCTGAGCGAGTAGCCGCCCGGCACCTTCTTGGCGCGCGTGGCCATGCTGCCGGGGTCGGAGCCGTGGTCGGGTTCGGTCAGGCCGAAGCAGCCGATCCATTCGCCGGTGGCGAGCTTGGGCAGGAACTTCTGCTTTTGCGCTTCGGTGCCGAATTCGAAGATCGGCACCATCACCAGCGAGCTCTGCACACTGGCCATCGAGCGGTAGCCCGAGTCGACGCGCTCGACTTCGCGGGCGATCAGGCCGTAGGCCACGTAGTTCAGGCCGGGGCCGCCGTACTGTTCGGGGATCGTCGGGCCGAGCAGGCCGAGCGCGCCCATTTCGCGAAAGATCGCGGGGTCGGTTTCGCCGGTGCGGAAGCCTTCGATGACGCGGGGCGCCAGGCGCTCCTGGCAGTAGGCGTTGGCCGCGTCGCGGATCATGCGTTCTTCGTCGGTCAGCTGCTGGTCGAGAAGAAGGGGGTCGTCCCAGTGGAATTGCGCTTTGGCGGCCATGTGGATGTCTCCGGAAAAGGAAGAAGAAACAAAAGAAGGGGGAATGCGGTGGATCGTAGCCACGCAGGAGGCCCGGCGCAAACGATGAATCCTCACCCAGATATGCGCCTGACGCACATCTCGAGAGATACATCCTGTTGATTTACTGGTGAAACCAATCCGCCAGTCATACACTCCGGGCATACATGCGCCGCAAGATCCCGCCCCTGCAAACCCTCGTGTGCTTCGACGCCGCCGCGCGCCACGAGAGCTACACCCGCGCCGCGCAGGAACTGGCGCTCACGCAGAGCGCGGTGTCGCGCCAGGTCGGGGCGCTCGAGGCCTTCCTGGGCGTGGCGCTGTTTCGCCGCACGCGGCACGGCGTGGCGCTCACGGCCAGCGGCGCCGCCTACGCGCGCCAGATCGCCCGCCGCCTGGAGGCCATGGAGCGCGACACGCTCGACGCCATGGCGCACCAGGGCGAAGGCGGGTCGCTGTCGCTGGCGGCGGTGCCCACCTTCGCCACGCGCTGGCTGGTGCCGCGCCTGCGCGGTTTTGCGGCGCTGCAGCCCGACGTGGTGGTGCACATCGAGACGCGCACCCGCCCCTTCCTCTTTGCCGACGCGGAGTTCGACGCCGCGCTGTACGCCGGCACGCCCGCGCAGGTCGAGAACTGGGCCGGCACGCGCGCGCTGCTGCTCATGCATGAAGACGTGGTGCCCGTGTGCAGCCCTTCGCTGCTGCCCCACGGCAAGGCCGTGTCGCCCGCGGCCATCGCGCGGATGCCGCTGCTGCAGCAGAGCACACGCCCCGACGGCTGGCGCCAGTGGTTCGACGCGCAGCAGGTCGACGCCCCCACCTCCCGCGGCGGTCCGCGCTACGAGCTGTTCTCGATCCTCGCCGCCGCCGCCTCGCACGGCCTGGGCGTGGCGCTCATGCCGACCATGCTGGTGGCCGACGAGCTGGCGCGCGGCGAGCTGGTGGTGGCCTGCCCGCGGGCGCTGTCGGGGGAGCGCAGCTATTACCTGGTGACGCCGGAGCGGGCGGATCAGCGGCCGTTGCTGAAGCTGTTCAGTGATTGGCTGCTGGGGCAGGCGCGCGAAGGTTGAAGCAGCCAAAAATGTATCTCGTACTAGACATTTCATTAGTCTTGCCTAATATGAGATACACATATGCCATCCACCGCCCCGCCGACCTTGGACAGAGCCAACCGACGCCTTGAAGCGTTCGGCCGGCATATCCATGCCCGTCGGAAGTCGCTCCGGATCAGCGCCACCACGGCCGCCGAGGCGGCGGGCATGTCGCGCATGACGCTGCATCGCATCGAACGCGGCGAGCCCTCCGTCACGATGGGGGCCTACATGAACGCCCTGGCGGCACTGGGTCTGGATGTCGAAGTGACGGCGCCGATCGAAGGTATCGCCAAGGAGATGGCGACGCCGGCGCCCTCGCGCACGCCGACGAAGACGATCCGGGTTGGCGACTTCGCGCAGTTGCGCCGCCTCGCATGGCAATTGCCCGCGGACGCGGAGCTCACACCCGAAGAGGCCTGGGGCACCTACGAGCGCAACTGGCGCCACGCCGATCCGTCCGCGCTCGAGGACAACGAACGCCAGCTGCTGACCGAGCTGGCCCGCCTGCTGGGTCAAAAGCCGCTCGTTGTTTGAGCGCGCCCACCATCGCCAGGGGGCCGACATGCTCGCGGCGCTAGACGCGGCCCGCAACCCCGGCTCCTGAGCCGAGACGGGAATCGAGGCAGGCCCGCTCAGGCCTTCGCAGCCGGCCGTGCGCCCTCTTGCGCGTACGCCTGAATCATCGCGGGGAAGGCGTCCATCGCAGGCAAGGTGCCGAAGCTGTGCTTCGCGGGCGTCGTGGCCCACGGCAGCTTCTCGTCGGTCCAGGTTTCCGCAAAGGGCGCGACCCATTCGTGCCGGTCGAGCATGGTGGCGCGCAGGTTGACGAAATAGTCCATGCCCTCGGTGCGCGTGAACATCCAGCTCTTGCAGTGTGGGCAGAAGAAGTGGTGCGACTCGTCGCCGTGCAGCCCGCCGATGACGGGTTCGCCCGACACCACTTCGAAGCCCGGCGCGGGGATCGCCAATGACAGCGAGAACGCACTGGCGCTCATGCGCTGGCAGCCGGTGCAGTGGCAGGCCATGGCCAGCAGCGGCGGTGCGGTGATGCGCAGGCGCACCTGGCCGCAGCGGCAGCCGCCGGTCCAGGGGAGTTGCCAGTCGTTGGCGGTGTCTTGGGGGGTGTGGTTCTGGGTGCTCATTGAATGTGAATGCTTTCAGGCTGGGTCTTCAGGATGATCGCTCAAGCCGGCCCCTGCCCCACCGAAACCCGCGTCCGAAAACGGCGAGCCCGCATCCCGCCACCGCGCGACACTGCCCGCATGAGTTCTTCCGTCGCCGCCCGCATCCACGCCCTCGACTGGCCCCGCATCGATGCCGACCTCGCCGCCCGCGGCTGTGCCGTCACCGGGGCGTTGTTCACGCCCGCGGAATGCGCCGCGCTCACGGCCATGTACGACGAAGGCCAGCGCTTTCGCAGCCGTGTGGTCATGCAGCGCCACGGCTTCGGCCAGGGCGAGTACCAGTACTTCGCGTACCCGCTGCCGTCCAGGCTCGTGACATTTCGCAGCGCGCTGTACGAACGCCTCGCGCCACTGGCCAATGCCTGGGCCGCCGCGATGGGTCAGCCGGCCGACTACCCGCCGGACCATGCGGCCTACCTCGCGCGCTGCCATGCGGCGGGCCAGCTGCGCCCCACTCCGCTGCTGCTGCGCTACGGCGAGGGCGACTACAACTGCCTGCACCAGGACCTGTACGGCGACCTGCAATTTCCGCTGCAGCTCACGGTGCTGCTGAGCCGGCCCGGCGAAGACTTCACGGGCGGCGAGTTCGTGCTGACCGAGCAGCGCCCGCGCATGCAGTCGCGTGCCGAGGTGGTGTCGCTCGCGCAGGGCGAGGCGGTGGTCTTCGCGGTGAACCAGCGGCCGGTGGCGGGCACACGCGGCAGCTACCGCGTGACGATGCGCCACGGCGTGAGCCGCGTGCGCAGCGGACAGCGCCACACGCTGGGCCTGATCTTTCACGACGCGCGCTGAATAGAACGAACGTCCGTTCGCAATCAAGCCCTCGGGCGCAGCAACGTCGCACCAAGCGTGCAAAGTTGCACACATGTATCAAATACAGGCGAAAATCCCGCGCGCATCCGGGGGATTGCCAGGATGGCCGGCGCACACGATCGGCCCCGCAACACCCTCCGGACGCCGGACCACGACCTCGTGAGGAGGAGCCGGGGTCCGTTCCGAGTTGTCGTCAGGGAGCTGTATGTACAAGGAATCGTCCGGGCCTCCGGATGCGGCGGGTCGCCCGTCTTTCGCGCACGTCACCACGCCGTTGCCACCGTCTCCGTCACCCTCTTCCGCTGAAATCCCACCGCCCCGACGCCCGCGTCGCTTCCGGGTCGATGTCGGCTCCATCGTCAGTGCCGTGGCGCTCGCGCAGTCGCTGCTGCTGGTCACGCTGGGCTACTGGGGCTCGCAGCGGCTGGTGACGACGATCGGCACCTCGGCGCACAAGTCGAACCACGACCGCACCGAAGACAAGGTGCTGGCCTTCCTTGCCAAGGCCGAGTCGGCGGTCGGCGCGATCGGCAGCTCGCCCAGCCTCACGCCCGCGGGCGAGAACGTGGACCGCACGGCCGAGCTCCTGTGGACGCTGCTGCAGCAATCGCCCGAACTCGACAGCGTCTACGTGGCGAACGTCGAGGGCAAGATGCTGATGGCGCTGCGCTACCCCGTGCCGGCGATCCGCCACATCGCGCGCGGCGCCGACTTCACCACCGAGACCTGGCAGTACAAGCTGCCGCTAGGTTCCGAGGCCGACGTGCAGCAGCGCTTTGCCACGCAGCGCGTGGAGGCCTACCGCAGCAACTACAACCCGACGCAGCGCAGCTGGTTCGTGCAGGCGCGCAAGACGCAGGGGCCGGTCTGGACCGTCCCCTATGTGTTCGCCGCCGCGCAGGAACTGGGCGTGACCTACGCGCTACCCAGCCAGCGTCGCCAGGCCGAAGGCAGCCCACAGGCGATGGTGGTGGCGGGCGACGTGTCGCTGGGCCGGCTGTCGGAGTTCGTGCGCCTGTTCAGCCGCAACGGCAACGGCAACAGCGCGCTGCTGAGCGCCGACCACAAGGTGCTCGCGCGCAGCGACATGCCGGGCGTGCTGCACACGCTGGAAGCGCCCACGGGCGCGCTCGGCGCACTGAACGCACAGATGGTGGCCGACGGCATCGCCGGCAGCGGCAGCGACAAGGCCTTCGCCTTCAGCCACGAGGGGCGGCGCTACCTGGTGCAGGCCTCGCGCATTCCCGCCACCGGCTGGCAGCTGGTCAGCTGGGTCCCCGAAGACGTGCTGCTGGGTGGCCTGCGCCGCGCGGTGGCGTGGTCGTTGCTGCTGGCGCTGGTGTTCCTGGGGCTGGCGCTGTACATGTCGCTCAAGCTGTCGAAGCTGGTGACGGCGCCGGTCGAGAACCTCTCGCGCATCGCGCACCGCATCGGCCGCCTCGAGCTCGACGACCTGCCACGCGAGCCCAGTCGCGTGCTCGAGATCCAGCACCTGGACCAGGCGCTCGACGACTCGGCGCGCAGCCTCAAGGCCTTCAGCAAGTTCGTGCCGGTGGACGTGATCAACCAGCTGGTGGCGCAGGGCCACGCGCTCGCGCCCAACGGCTCGCCGCGCCAGGTGACGGTGATGTTCACCGACGTGGAGGGCTTCACGTCGATCTCCGAATCGATCGCGGCCGATGTGCTGGTGCGCCAGCTGACCGAGTACTTCAACCTCGCGGCCGCGGTGTTCGCGCGCCACGGCGGCGTGATCGACAAGTTCATCGGCGACGGCATCATGGTGCTGTGGGGCGCGCCGGCCGACCTGGAAGACGCCGAGTACAAGGCCTGCCGCGCCGCGCTCGAGCTGCACGCCGAGATGCATCAGCTCAACCGGCAGTGGGCCGAACAGGGCCTGCCCGAGTTCCGCACGCACATCGGCATTCACACGGGCGTGGTGGTGGCGGGGGTGCTGGGCTCGAACGACCGGCTGTCGTACACGGCGTTCGGCGACGTGGTGAACGTGGCCAGCCGCATCGAAGGCGCGAACCGCCAGCTGGGCACGCGCATGCTGATCTCGGAGGTCACCTACGCGGCCCTGAACGGCCGGCTGGCCACGCGGCGCATCGAAGAGCTGGTGGAGCTGCGCGGCCGACAGACGCGCATGGTGCTCCACGAACTGCTGACCTGATCCGCGCGAGCCTGTCGCGCGGGTCGGTCGATCAGCGCGAGGGGCGCGGCGGCGGCGGTGGCGTGGCCACGCGCACCAGCATCAGGTTGGCGCTGGTGCCGTTGCCCTGCGTGAGCACCGAATACTGCGTATCGTTGATGAACAGCAGCTGCTCGCCGCGCGTGATGCGCGCCGCCACGGCGTAGCGCATGCGCGGGTCGATGCGCGCGGCATCGACGCTGAGTTCGAAGGCGAAGGGCGGCTGCTTGCCGTTGGCGGGAATGCGCTGCTCGGCGAGCACGACCGAGGGCGCGTCCATGCGCGACACGTCGAGCAGTTGCACGCGCACTTCGGCCGCGGGGTCGAGCGCGATGCGCTCGCGGTAGGCCACGGTGCCCGTCACGCGCAGCGGTGCGGCGGCGGGTTGAGCCGGCGTGCCGGGCGAGCCGCCCGCGCAAGCGCTCAGGACGGAAGCGCCGGCAACGGCGGAGAGCATGAGGAGGCTGGTGCGTCTTTTCATCGCCCCATTATGCGGAGGCCCGCTGCGCGGCGAAAGCCACATACCAATCCAGGCTGCCGGGGTTTGCCATCGCCTCGCGGTTCACGACCTTCTCGATCGGTTGGCCCAGCAGCAGCTTCTTGATCGGCAGCTCCTGCTTCTTGCCCGACAGCGTGCGCGGAATCTCAGCCACCTGGAAGATGTCGTTGGGCACGAAGCGCGGCGACAGCGAGGTCTTGATCGCACTGTTGATGCGCGCGCGCATGGCCTCGTCGAGCGCCACGCCGGGGCGCAGCACCACGAACAGCGGCATGTAGCTGTCGCGGCCCAGGTACTCGAGGTCGACCACCATCGAGTCGAGCACCTCGGGCAGGCCCTCGACCGCGCTGTAGATCTCGCTGGTGCCCATGCGCAGGCCCTGGCGGTTGATGGTGGCGTCGCTGCGGCCGTAGATGATGCAGCCGCCGTCGCTGCCGACCTTGATCCAGTCGCCGTGGCGCCACACGCCCGGGTAGGTGTCGAAGTAGCTCGACACGTAGCGCGCGTTGCCTTCGTCGCCCCAGAAGTACAGCGGCATCGACGGAATGGGCTGCGTGCACACCAGCTCGCCGACCTCGCCGATGACCGGCTGGCCCTGCTCGTTCCAGGCCTCGACCGCATGGCCGAGTTCGCGGCATTGCATCTGGCCCGGCACCTCGGGCAGCTCGCGGTTGCCGCCGACGAAGGCGCCGCAGAAGTCGGTGCCGCCCGAGATGTTGCACCACCACACCTCTTTCGAGCCCGCGTCGAGGATCTGCTGCGAGCCCCAGCGCTGCACCTCGTCGGGCAGTGGCGAACCGGTGCTGCCCAAGGCGCGCACGCGCGACAGGTCGCCGCAGTCTTTCGCAACGAGCCCCGCCTTCATGCAGTTGGTGAAGTAGGCCGCGCCCGCGCCGAAGAAGGTGACGCGGTGCTTGGCCACGAAGCGCCACAGCACGCCCCAGTCGGGCTTGTCCTTGCTGCCCGCCGGGTTGCCGTCGTAGATGCAGATGGTGGCGCCGAAGGCCAGGCCCGAGAGCTGCGAGTTCCACATCACCCAGCCCGTGGAGCTGTACCAGTGGTAGCGCTCGCCGAGGTTGTTGGCGCCGTAGCTCGCGCCCACGTCGTTGTGCAGGCCGCAGGCGTGCATGGTCAGCAAGATGCCGCCCTGCCCGTGCACGATGGGCTTGGGAAGGCCGGTGGTGCCGCTCGAATAGACGATCCAGATCGGGTGGTCGAAGGGCAGCCACTCGGGTTCGAAGGCTGCGACCTGCGCGTCGTCGCGCGCGATGGCTTGTCGCCATTCGACATCGTGCGCCACTGCGTTCGCAGCAAAGGGCGACTGCACGAGCAGCAGCTTCTGCACGCTCGGCAGCTGGCCACGAAGCTCCTGCAGCACGGTGCTGCGGTCCAGCGGCTTGCCGCCGTAGTGCACGCCGTCGACCGCGATCAGCAGCGTGGGTTCGATCTGGCGGAAGCGGTCGGCCACGGCGGCCGTGCCCATGTCGGGCGCGCACACGCTCCACACCGCGCCGATGCTGGAGCACGCGAGAAACGCCACCATGGTCTCGGGCACGTTCGGCATGTAGGCGGCCACGCGGTCGCCGCGGCGCACGCCGAGCGACTTCAGCGTGAGCGCCACCGAGGCCACCTGCCGGCGCAGCTCGGGCCACGACAGCTCGCGCACCTCGCCGCGTTCGTTGTCGCTCACGATGGCGGGCAGGCCGGCCGCATGGGCCGCGTCGGCGTGGCGCAGCACCTCGCGCGTGTAGTTGACCTGCGCGCCGGGAAACCAGCGCGCGCCGGGCATGCGGCGTTCGGCGAGCACCGCGGTGTGGGGCGTGGGCGAGCGCAGGCCGGCGTAGTCCCAGATGCTCTGCCAGAAGGCATCGAGGTCGGTGACGGACCAGCGCCACAGCGCGTCGTAGCTGTCGAAGGCCAGGCCGCGCGTGTCGCGCAGCCAGTTCTGATAAAGGCGGATCTGGGGGATGTTGGGAGCGGGCATGCCACGAGCGTAGCGCCGCGAACGGTCGTGCTCAATGAGGGTTGACCTCAGGGTTTGTACGTGTGTTCAACATTTTTGTACAGCCGTTCAATACGCCCCCATGAACGCTCGCACACCGCCGGCCCGCAAACGCAGCGCCTCTCGAGGCTCAGGCACCTCAGGCGCCCCGACCGTCGCGCCCGAGCCCGCGCGACCCGACCGCCGCCAGGCGATCCTGCTGGCGGCCGAGAAGCTCTTCGCGCAGCACGGCTACCACGCGGTGACGATCCGCCAGATCGCCGAAGAAGCCGGCGTGCCCCTCGCGCTGGTGGGCTACTACTTCGGCCCGAAGCACGAGCTGTTCCACGCGATCTTCGAACACTGGAGCCACAGCATCGAGGAGCGGCTCGCGCGCCTGGCGGCCGTGACCATCGACCCCGACGACGCGCGCACGCTGCCGCGCATCATCGAGGCCTTCACCGCGCCCGTGCTGGCGCTGCGCGCGAGCACCGAGGGCGAGTACTACGCGCTGCTGGTGGCGCGCGAGCTGTACCACGCGACTGAAGAAGCCGACCGCGTGCTGCGCGGCTACTTCGACCCGCTGGCCGAGGCCTACATCGACGCACTGCACGTGGCGCTGCCACACGCCACGCGCAGCCAGGTCGCATGGGGCTACCAGTTCGCGCTGGGCGCGCTGCTGCACCACCTGACCGACAGCCGCATCGAACGGCTCTCGCGCGGCGAGAACACACGCGCCGACCCGGCCGTGGCGCCGATGCTCGTGAACTTCATCGCCGGCGGTCTGCGCGCCGCGCTGCCGAAACCGAAGGCGACGTCGAAGGCCGCCGCCGCCAAGCCCTCACGCACGAAAAAGACCATCCCCAGGAGACCCCAGCCATGATGAAAAGACGCACCCTGCTATCGGCGCTCGCGGCCGCATCGGCCACCGCCTCGTTGCCTTCGCGCGCCCAGCAGGCCCACCCGAAGATCGTGTTCGGCTACACCGCGGTGACCGACTTCGCCTCGGTCTTCGTGGCGGCCGAAGAGGGCTACTTCAAGAAGCGCAACCTCGACGTGGAGCTGAAGTTCATTCCGCTGAACTCCACCATCCCGGCCGCACTGCAGTCCGACTCGCTGCAGATCGGCGGGCCCACGCCCTCGGTGTTCCTGCAGGCGGTGGACGGCGGGCTCGACCTGGTGCTGGTGGCCGGCGGCGGCCTCACCTCGAAGACGATCACGGGCTTCGGCCTCGTGGCGCGCGCGGGCTCGGGCATCAAGAGCGCGCAGGACTGCGTGGGCAAGAAGATCGGCGTGCCGGGGCTCGGTGCCTTCCTGCACGTGACCTTCCGCGCGTGGCTGAAGGACAGCGGCGTCGACTACCGCAAGGTCAACTTCATCGAGGCCGCGTTCCCGCAGCATGCCGACCTGCTGCGCGGCGGCTCGGTCGATGCGGTGGTGTCGGCCGACCCGTTCATGAGCCGCATCACCGAGAGCGGCGCGGGCTACGTGGCCTCGTACTACTCGACCTTCCTGCCCGAGAACAACCAGACCATCGTGCATGCGGCCAAGCGCGAGTGGGTGGCAAAGAACCCCGCCACGGCGCGCGCCTTCCGCGAGGCACTGGTCGAGGCCGGCGCCTTCATCCAGCAGCCGAAGAACGACGCCAAGGTGCGCACGGCGATCGGCAAGTACATCAAGCTGCCGCCCGAGGTGCTGGCCAAGGTGCAGGTCTCGCCGCCGGGCCCGGTCGTCACCGACAAGCAGCTGGGCTACTGGACCGGGCTCATGAAGGAGCAGGACATGCTCAAGACGAACATCGACGTTGCGAAGCTGATCGCCAAGTGAGCGCGGCCGCCGATTCCTTTTTGCGCTTCGACGGCGTCACCATCCGCCTCGGCGGGCGCGAGATCCTGTCGCCCACCTCGTTCGACGTGGCGCGCGGCGAGTTCGTGTGCATCGTCGGCCCGAGCGGCTGCGGCAAGACCACGCTGCTGCGCGCGGCCAGCGGCCTCGTCACCGCCAGTGCCGGCGAGGTGCGGCGCAAGGGCGTGCCGATGACGGCGCCCTCGCGCGAAGTGGCCTTCGTGTTCCAGGACTACGGCCGCGCGCTGCTGCCGTGGCGCACGGTCGAAGGCAACGTGAGCCTGGCGCTCGAAGCGGCCGGCGTGCCTGCCGCCGAGCGCGCGCCGCGCATTGCCGACGTGCTCGGCAAGGTCGGGCTCGCGAAGCACGCGCACAAGTTTCCGGTGCAGCTGTCGGGCGGCATGCAGCAGCGCGCGCAGATTGCCCGCTGCCTCGCGCAGAAGCCCGAGCTGATGATGATGGACGAGCCCTTCGGCGCGCTCGATGCACTCACGCGCCAGAGCCTGCAGGACGAGCTGGCGCGGCTGGTGCGCGACGACGGGCTCACGGTGCTGTTCGTCACGCACGACCTGGAAGAAGCCATCTACCTCGGCGACCGCGTGATCGCGCTGCAGGCCAACCCCGGGCCGGGGCGGCCGAGCCTGGCGCGGATGATCGACGTGAAGATCCCGCGTCCGCGCGACCAGCTCACGACGAAGGAGCATCCGGAATACCTGCAGTTGCGGCGTGAGCTGTTCGCCTTCATCGAGCAGGGTCATGACTGAAGGCCGTCTCTTTCGCTGGCTGCGGCCGTGGGTGTTTCCCGCGCTGCTGGTCGGCGCCTTCGAGTGGTACGCGCGGCGCGCGGCGGCGTTGGGCAGCGATGCGCTTGCACCGCCCAGCGCGGCCGCCAAGGCCTTTGTCGGCGCGGCCATGGACGGCTCGCTCTGGCAGGCCACGGGCTTCACGCTGGGCACGGCGGCACTGGGCCTGCTGCTGGGTGCGGTGCTCGGCATTGCATTCGGGCTGGTGCTCGGGCTCTCGCGCCGTGCGGCGCAGCTGGGCGCCGTGTCCATCGAGGTGCTGCGCCCCGTGCCTTCCGTCGCGCTGATCCCGCTCGCGATGCTGGGCTTCGGTTTCGGCGTGCGCATGGAAGTGGCCATCGTCGCCTTCGCCACCTTCTGGCCACTGCTGGTGCTGGTGCAGTCGGCGGTACAGCAGATCGAGCCCCGGCTGCTCGAGGTGAGCCGCGTGCTCGGGCTGTCGGCGCGCGAACGCGCCTTCAAGATCGTGCTGCCGGCCATCGTGCCGCGCCTGTTCGTCGCGCTGCGCCTGGGCGTGGCGGTGGCACTGGTGGTGGCGGTGACGGTCGAGATCGCCGCGAATCCGCACGGCATGGGCTACGCGATGATGATCGCGCAGCAGAGCTTCGACCCTGCGCTGATGCTCGCGTGGCTGGGCTGGATCGGCGTGGTGGGCTTCGCGGTCAACGCGGGCATGGTGCGCCTGCAATCCCTGGTCGCGCGACGCATGGGGGTGCAGCCATGAACAACAACCGCAACGACCGACTGGGCCTGGGGTGGCTGGGCTCCGCGGGCGTGCTGCTCGCGTTGGTCGCGCTGTGGTGGGTGGCGAGCAACGCGGGCTGGGTCAGCCGCGTGTTTCTGCCGACGCCGCAAGCCACCTTCGCGAGCCTGCTCGAAGGGCTCAATCTATCTTCAGGCAACGACGGCAACGGCGAGCTGCTCGCCTTCACGCAGGCCACGGTCGGCCGCATGGTCGAAGGCTGGCTGCTGGCGTCGCTCTTCGGCGTGCTGCTGGGCGCGGCCATCGGCGTGTCGCCCGCAGTGCGCGCGTGGGTGCAACCGACGCTGGAGTTCATTCGCCCGCTGCCCGCCTCGGCGCTGCTGCCGCTGGCCATTTCGATCTTCGGGCTGAACCCCGGCATGGTGCTGTTCGTGGTCGCCTTCGGCGCGATGTGGCCGGTGCTGCTGGCCACGGTGCACGGCTTCGCGGCGGTGGAGCCGCGCCTGTCGGAAGTGGCGCGCTGCCTGCAGATGTCGCGCGCCGCGTACATCTGGAAGATGGGCCTGCCCAACGCCATGCCCGACATCCTGGCCGGCATGCGGCTGGCGCTGACCATCGCGCTGATCGTCGCGGTGGTGGGCGAAATGATCGCCTCGCAAAGCGGCCTGGGCCAGGCCATCCTGCTGGCGGCGCGCGCCTTCCGTGCCAGCGATCTGTTCGCCGGCATCGTGCTGCTCGGGCTCATCGGCTTCGTGAGCAACGCGCTGCTGGCCTTGGCCGAGAAGCGCCTGCTGCGCTGGCAGCAGCCCTGATTGATTCGATCGATTCCTTCAAAACCTACACCCCACAAGGAGCCTCGCCATGCCACGCAAGTTCGTCGACCTGTCGATCTTTCTCGAAAACGACGTGCTGTCCGATCCGCCGGCCTTCGCGCCGAAGATCCAGTACTTCACGCACGAGCACACCTTCGAGCAGATCGAGCCCTTCTTTCCCGGCCTGAAGAAAGAAGACCTGCCCGACGGCGAAGGCTGGGCCGTGGAGCTGGTGCAGCTCTCCACCCACAACGGCACGCACCTCGATGCGCCCTATCACTTCCACTCGACCATGGACAAGGCGCTGGGCGAGAAGAAGCCCGCCATCGCCATCCACGACGTGCCGCTCGAATGGTGCTTCCAGCCCGGCGTGAAGCTCGACTTTCGCCACTTCGCCGACGGTTATGTGGTCACGGCCGCCGATGTCGAGGCCGAGCTGAAGCGCATCAATCACACGCTGAGCCCGCTGGAGATCGTGGTGGTCAACACGCGCGCCGGCTCGCGCTACGGCAACCCCGACTACGTGTCGGCCGGCGCGGGCATGGGCTACGAAGCCACCATGTACCTGCTGGAACGCGGCGTGCGCCTCACGGGCACCGACGCCTGGAGCTGGGACGCGCCCTTCGTGCACACCGCCAAGAAGTACGGCGAAACGCACGACGCCTCGCTCATCTGGGAAGGCCACAAGGCCGGGCGCGACATCGGCTACTGCCACATCGAGAAGCTGCACAACCTCGAGGTGCTGCCGCCCACGGGCTTTTTCATCAGCTGCTTCCCGCACAAGATCCGCGGCGCGTCGGCGGGCTGGACGCGCGCGGTGGCGATCTTCGACGACGCGCTGATGGCGTCGGTCTGAGGTGCGGGCGGCCATGAACGGACTCAACCACACGCACGACGCCGGCGCCCGCAGCTGGGTCGCATCCGCCAATGTCGCGGGCAGCGACTTTCCGATCCAGAACCTGCCGTATGCGATGTTCCGCCGCACCGGCCGCCCCGAGCCGTTTCGCGGTGGCGTGGCCATCGGCGACCAGGTGCTCGACCTCGCGGCGCTGGCCGCGGGCTCGCACGTCGACGGCCTCGCACTCGATGCAGCACGCACCGCTGCCCTGCCCGCGCTGAACGATTTCTTCGCGCTCGGCCCGCCCGCCTGGCAGGCGCTGCGCCATGCGGTCTTCGCGCTGCTGCACAGCGACGCGCCGGCCGCGACAGTGGACGACCTGCGCGGCTGCCTCGTGCCGCAGGCCGAGGTCGAATACACCGTGCCCGCGCGCATCGGCGACTACACCGACTTCTAC
>NZ_JBWKYF010000101.1:0-17819 GCF_059423605.1 Variovorax sp. GW460-12-1-14-LB1 | reverse complement strand
CCCTCCGCCCCTCGCCCCATCCGCACCGCCGCCACGCTCGTCGTCCTGCGCGACGGCCCCGAAGGCCTCGAGGTGCTGATGCTGCGCCGGGCCGAGAAGGCCAACGACCAGAACAGCGGCGCCAGCGTCTTCCCCGGTGGCATGGTCGATGCGCACGACCGCCTTCTGCACCCGCTGTGCGCGGGCCTGGACGACGCCGCCGCGAGCGCGCGGCTGGGCCTGCCCGAAGGCGGGCTCGACTTCCACGCAGCGGCGATCCGCGAATGCTTCGAAGAAGCCGGGCTGCTGCTCGCGAACGATGCGCAGGGCCGGCCGGTCGAGCTGCTCTCGCTCACGTCGGGCGAACTCGACGCGATGCGCGCCGCCGCCGAGCGCAGCACCGACGCCCTGCTCGCCCTGTGCGCCGAGCGCGGCTGGTGCCTTGCCGTCGACCGCATCGCGTACTTCAGCCACTGGCTGACCCCGCCCGGCATGCCGCGCCGCTTCGACACGCGCTTCTTCGCGGCCGCGATGCCCACCGGCCAGGACGTGCGCCCCGACGGTCGCGAGACCGTCGAGCACCTGTGGCTGAAGCCTGCCGATGCAGTGAGCCCTGCACGCGGCCTCAAGCTGCTGAACGTGACGCGGCGCGTGCTCGAGCACCTGGCCACCTTCGCCCGCGTCGACGACTTCATGGCCCACGCGCGCGCGCTGCGCCGCATTCCGCTGACCATGCCGCGCCTGGCCGACGGTCCGAAGGGCCGACGGCCGGTGAACATGGAAGAGCCCGCCTACGACGAGATCGGACACCTCGATCCCGACGGCCAGGGCGGCGGCCGCTATGCGCTCGAAGCGGGTCTGGTCACGCCGCTGTCCGCACGCGTGCTGCGCGTCGTGCACGACAGCGGCCTCAACAGTTTTCTCATCGGCGGCACCGAAGGCTGGGCGCTGGTCAACCGCGTGCCCGGCGATGCGGCGCACGAGGCTGCGCTGCGGGCGGCGGCGCCCGGACCGGTGCGATGGGTGCTGTCGGCGGACGCTGCGCCGCAATCCCTGGACCTCGGCGGCGCCACGCTCCATGTGCTGGGCGCGCAGGGTTTCCTGCTGGCCGAGGAGCGCATGCTGTTCACGCACGACGCGACGACCATCGCCGTCGAGACGGATCACCGCGTCGAATGGATCGTGCCCGCGCGCGGCTTCATGCGCCGCCCGGCGTCGGCGCTCGCCGACTGAGCCGCGTCCTCAGGCCTGCTGCGCTTCCGTCAGCGCCTGCGCCGCCACCACCGCCTCGGTGCGGTTGCGCACGTTGAGCGCGCGGAAGATCGCGGCCAGGTGGATCTTCACCGTGCCTTCGCTGATGCCCAGGCTGCGCCCGATGAGCTTGTTCGGCTTGCCTTGCGACAGCAGCTGCAGCACCTCGACCTGGCGCTCGGTCAGCACGCTGCGCAGGTGTTCGAGGGTCTGGGTGCCGCCACCGCCGTTGCCGCCGCGCGCAAAGGGCTCGCCCGCCGCGGCAGACGAGGGCGACACGCCAGCCACGATGCCCGGCGGCAGCGCCGTGAGCATCATCGGCGGCACGTACACGCCGCCCGCCAGCACCAGGCGCACGGCCGACAGCATGACGTCGGGCGAATAGGCCTTGGGAATGAAACCGAGCACGCCGCGTTCGAGCGCGCTGCGCATGATGGACGGGTCTTCGTAGCCCGACAGCACGATCACGGGCACGGCCGGGTGTCGTCGCCGGATCTCGTCGATGTGGGCCTGCCCGTCCGCGCCGGGCATGTTGAGGTCGATCAGGGCCAGGTCGAGATCGTCGGTCGCGCCGGCAAGCAGTTCGTCGACGCTCAGCGCCAGGACGAACTCGATGCCAGCTCCCAGCTCCGACAACTTGGCTTTGACCGCCTCGATGACGAGCCGGTGGTCGTCGGCGATCAGAATTTTCATGGCATACCCCAGTGTCCCAACGTCAATGTGCATTGGATTCTTCTGCGACTGCGAAGATAACGGCGATTGCCCCGTCCAGCAAGGCCGCCGCGCCCCACCAACGGCATAGACCCCAAGCGGTATGGCGGCCCCGTGGGCCCGTTGAAAAAATGAACGCCCACTCCAACGACCGGGGACATGGGCATGTGCGATCGCTGCAGGCGCCGGTGCAAGGCATGCTTCGCAATGCACGCTTGAGAAGCGGGCATCCCTCATGGCCCGCCTGCTCGACTGCTTCTCGCCCTTCATTGCCTTCGGTCTCGGCCTGGACGCATCGATCGCGGCTGGCCGCCCCACCCTCACCCACGGCGACGCCCAGCGCGAGGCCCTGCGCCTGCTGGACATCGCACGCGCGGACGCCGACGTGGCCGGCGCCACCGCCACGCAGATCGAATCGGCTGCCTTCGCGATGGTCGCGTGGCTCGACGAGATCCTGGCGCGCCACCCCGACGCCGTGGATGGCGCCGCGCCGCTGCAGGTGCAGCTGTTCAACTCCAACAACGCGCACAGCGAGTTCTTCCACCACCTCTCGGCCCTCGGCGCGCAGGACCACGCGGTGCGCGAGGTCTACTGGCATGCGCTGGCGCACGGCTTCAAGGGCCAGTACTACTTCGAGTCGGGCGACGAGGGCGAGCTCGGCAAGCTGAAGGACCTGCACGGCCGGCAGCTGCAACCGCCGCCGCTCGAACTCGGCAGCCTCGCGCAGGACCACATCACGCCCCAGCCCTACGGCGTGCCCGACCCGCGCGGCCCGGCCGACATGCGCCGGCGCGACCGCACCGTGCTGCGCACCGGCACCGCGCTGGCCGTGCTCGTGCCCGCGCTCTTCCTGCTGTGGCACTGGCTGGCGGGGCCGCCGGCCGCCGGCACGGCGCTCACGCAGCGCATCGACCGGCAGCTCGCCAGCTACGCCTGCGCGGACCTCGAAGCCTCGATCGACCCCGACGGCCGCCCGCGCGTGACCGGCTTCGTCTCGCAGCGCGACGACCTGCTCAAGGTGGCGGAGGACGTCGCAGCCATTCCCGGCGTGCGCGCGCCGCAGTTCGACATCGGGCTGCGCGTGTGGCCGCACTGCGAGGTGTTCGCCATCCTCAAGCCCTCGCAGGCACGCAACCGCCAGAAGAACCACGGGCTGAGCGTGAGCGCGCCGTCCGCGCGCGACGGCCGGCTGCGCGAGGGCGATGCGGTGCGCGTGCAGGTGGTCGCGCCGCGCCACGAGAGCTACATCTGGGTCGACTATTACACCGCCGATGGCTCCGTGATGCACCTGAACACCGGGCCGGCCCCGACGCGGCTGCGCGCGGGCGAGTCGCTGGAACTCGGGTCCGACATCCCGTCGAGCTGGCTCGTGAGCCCGCCCTTCGGCAACGTGCTGATCACCGTGCTGTCGGCGCCGATGCCGTTCAGCGAAACCTCCGACCGACCGCCGTACGAGATGGCCTCGGCCTACCTGCTGCGCCTGCGCGAGGCGCTGGCGGCCAGCCGGAACAGCGAGCGGCTGATCGCCGATTTCATCTCCCTCGAAACCGTGGCGCGCTGACCTCGCCCTTCCCCACCATGTTCGACACGCTGTCACCCGTGCACCTCTTCTGGCCGCTGCTCGCGGTCTGCCTCGCCGGCCTGGCGCTGCTGTACGCCGCCGTGCGCGACGCCGGCCGCGGCGCGCGGCGGCGGGGCCTGCTGCGGCGCGTCGATGCCCTCGGTGCGCCCGCCGACCACGCCGCCGTCGACGCGCTGAAGGAGGCCATGGCACAGGCGCGCACCTCGCTGCGGCAGGCGCCGCGCACGCGCGCGACGGCGCCGTGGTTCCTCTTCATCGGCGGCCCGGCCACCGGGCTGCCGGGGCTGCTCTCGGCCGCCCGCGCCGAATGCGTGGCGCCGCCCGCGAACGAGGCACCCGGCACCCCCTGGTGGCGCTGGTGGACCACCGGCGCGCTGACGGCCATCGAGCTGCATCCCGACGCCATCGGCGACCAGGCCGGCACGGCGCCCGCACGCGGGCTCTGGCTGCAGTCGCTGCTGGCGCTTGCCGAGCGGCGCGAACGCCTGCCGCTGCACGGCGTGGTGGTGTGCGTGGCGGCCGGCGACCTGCTGTACGGCGATCCGGCGCTGCGCAAGCGCGCCACCGCGAACATGCGCCGCCTGCTCGACGAGGCCAGCGACACGCTGCGCCTGCAGCTGCCGGTCTACCTCGTCGTGACGGGCCTCGAGGGCCTGAAGGGTTACGCCACGCTGCGCGCCGCGCTGCCGCCCGAGGTGCTCGCGCAGGCGCTCGGCCACCGCGTGGAGCACCCGTTCGCGGCGCACGCGGCGCGCGCCGCCGACCGGCTCGATGCGCTGTTCGATCCGCTCGTGGCGCAGCTGCACGGCCTGCGCATGGCCCTGTTGCGCGAGCAGCCGGGTCCCGCGGGGCGGCTCGCGCTGCATGGCTTCGTGGAAAGCGTGCGCACCTTGCAGCCGGCCTTGCGGCAGGTGGCGCAGGGGCTGTTCGAGGGGCACGGCAAAGGGGTGCGTGCGCCGCGCTGGCGCGGGCTGTACCTCACGGCGACGGCGTCGGAGAACGGCACGGGCGCCGCGTTCGTGAGCGACCTGTTCGGCCGCTTCCTGCCGGCGGACCAGCCGCTGGTGCGGCCCGGGCGCTTTGCGCCCACGGTGCCGGCGGAACTGCGCTGAGGCCGCCGTGCAGCTGGCGCTACTTGGCCGCAGCGTCCACGCGGATCTGCCGCGCGCCGAAGGTCACGTTGAGCACCTGCGCCTGGCCCGGGGTGACCGCGCGCACCTCGCGCCAGCGCGCGCGGTCGAGGTCGCGGAACGCGGCCATCACGCCGATCGCCTTGGCATCGGCCGGCAGGGTGAGGTCGAGCTTCTTGCTTTCGCCGGGGCGCAGCAGCATCTCTTCGCGCTGCACCAGCTCGGCGCCGAGCGTGGCCTGGTCTTTCTCGAACAGCGAGAAGAAGTCGGCGCCTTCGAAGGGCCCCGGCGTCTTGAGCGCATAGACGCGCACCGTGAGCGGCGAGGCGCGGCCGCGCGCATCGGGGTTGGCATCGGCGCCGGCCGTGAGCGTGATCGACACCGGCGTGACCACCGGTTTGCTCGCGCAGCCCGCCATCAGAAGACCCGCTGCAGCAAGGCCAAAAGCCGCGAGACGTCGCCGGGAAGGCCACGCCACGGAGTGCTCATAGGACGAATGGTGTGTACCCAGCGTGCGCATGCTATTCCCTTCGTTGCATTGACCGGTCCTGACGCATCTTTGATTATCACCAGCGAACTCGAACAGGCAACATGCTGACTCCCCAACTCGTCGACGCACTGCTCACGCCCATCGGCGAGGCCTCGCCTTGCGGGGACGACCTGGAGTACGACGCGGACTTCATGGCCCTCACGACTGCGGCGCAAGGCAAGGCCGAGCAGCAGTTCGGCGACACCGTGATCCCCGCCGTCGAACCCGACTGGCGCGACGTGGCCGAACGCGCCGACGCGCAGCTGCGTCGCAGCAAGGACGTGCGCGCCGCCGTGCTGCTGCTGCGCGCCGCGACGCGCCTGCAGGGCGTGGCCGGCTTCACCGCAGGCCTGCAATTGCTCACCTCGCTGCTCGACACCTTCTGGGACGGCATACATCCAAAGCTGGATGCGGACGACGACAACGACCCCACGATGCGCCTGAACGCGCTCGCGCCGCTGAGCGACGACAGCATGGTGCCGCGCGACCTGTACGACGCCTCGGTGGGCAACGCGCCGGGCGTGGGCCCGATCCGCGTGCGCGACATCGCCATTGCGCACGGCGTGCTCAACGCCGTCGGCGGCGAGGCCTCGTATTCGCCCGCGCAGGTACATGGCGGGCTCGAGGCCCTGCACGCCGCGCACCCCGAACAACTGCAGGCCGCCATCGGCCTGCCTGCACTGCTCGACCGCCTGCAGAAGCTGCTGGGCGAGCGCACCGGCCGCACCGATGCGGTGGACCTGGGCACGCTGCGCACCGTGTCGCGCGCGGTCGCCAAGGCCTGCACGGCGGCAGCCGGCGCGCCCGAAGCCTCTGCCGACGAGGGCGCAACTGCCGACGGCGACGCCCCGGCCGGCAACGCGGCCCGCCCGGCCGCGCCGCGCGGCGAGATCCAGAACCGCCAGGACGCGGTGCAGATGCTCGACCGCGTCATCCGCTACCTCGAACAGGCCGAGCCCGGCAACCCCGCGCCGCTCCTGATCGAACGCGCCAAGAAGCTCATCGGCGTGAGCTTCCTGGACATCATGGCCAACCTCGCGCCCAACGCGATGGACACCATCGAGACCGTGACGGGCAAACGCCAGTCCGAATGACCGCCGCCGTTTCCACCCGTCCCCTTTCATTCCCGCAAGGAGCATCGCCATGGCCAAGAGCAGTCAGAAATTCATCGCACGCAACCGCGCGCCCCGGGTCCAGATCGAATACGACGTGGAGCTCTACGGCGCCGAAAAAAAGATCCAGCTGCCCTTCGTGATGGGCGTGCTGGCCGACCTGTCGGGCAAGCCCGCCGACCCGCTCGCGCCCGTGGTCGATCGCAAGTTCCTCGAGTTCGACGTCGACAACTTCGACGCCCGCATGAAGGCCATGAAGCCGCGCGCCGCCTTCGCGGTCGAGAACTCGCTCACCGGCGAGGGCGACCTGAAGGTCGAGCTCACCTTCGACAGCATGGACGACTTCTCGCCCGCGGCCGTGGCCCGCAAGGTGGGCGCGCTCAACAAGCTGCTCGAGGCACGCACGCAGCTGTCGAACCTCGTGACCTACATGGACGGCAAGGGCGGCGCCGAAGACCTGCTGGCCAAGGTGCTCGAAGACCCGGCCCTGCTGCAGACGCTGGCCGCCAGCAAGAAGCCCGGGGACGGCGAAGCCGCCGCCTGAGCCCGCCCCCGATTCCTGACAGACACACACCGGTACACGAGGAGAAACCATCATGGCCGACGCACTCGAGCAGAGCGCACTGAAAGACGTTGCGTACGCGGGAAGCGACTTTTCGTCGCTGCTGCAGAAAGAATTCAAGCCGCGCAGCGACGAAGCCAAGAGCGCCGTCGAAGCCGCCGTGCTCACGCTGGCGCAGCAGGCGCTGAGCAACAGCACCGTCATCGGCAAGGACGTGACCAAGTCGATCCAGGCCATGATCGCCGCGATCGACGCCAAGCTCACCGACCAGGTGAACAAGATCATCCACCACCCCGACTACCAGAAGCTCGAGAGTGCGTGGCGCGGCCTGCACTACATGGTGAACAACACCGAGACCGACGAGAACCTGAAGATCCGGGTGATGGACATCTCCAAGCAGGAGCTGGCCAAGAACCTCAAGAAGTTCAAGGGCGCGGCCTGGGACCAGAGCCCGATGTTCAAGAAGATCTACGAGGAAGAGTACGGCCAGTTCGGCGGCGAGCCCTTCGGCGCGCTGGTGGGCGACTACCACTTCGACCAGAGCCCGCCCGACGTCGAGATGCTCGGCGAGATGGCCAAGATCGCCGCCTCGGCCCACGCGCCCTTCATCACCGGCGCGAGCCCCAACCTCATGCAGATGGAGTCGTGGCAGGAGCTGGCCAACCCGCGCGACCTGACCAAGATCTTCTCCACGCCCGAGTACGCCGGCTGGCGCTCGCTGCGCGAGTCGGACGACTCCAAGTACCTGGGCATGTGCATGCCGCGCTTTTTGGCGCGCACGCCCTACGGCGCCAACACCAACCCGGTGGAAGAGTTCGACTTCGAGGAAGACACCGCCGGCGCCGACCACAGCAAGTACGCCTGGGCCAACGCCGCCTATGCGATGGCGACCAACATCAACCGCTCGTACAAGCTGTACGGCTGGGGTTCGCGCATCCGCGGCATCGAGTCGGGCGGCGCGGTGGAAAACCTGCCGCTGCACACCTTCCCCAGCGACGACGGCGGCGTGGACCAGAAGTGCCCCACCGAGATCGCCATCAGCGATCGGCGCGAAGCCGAGCTCTCGAAGGCCGGCCTGCTGTCGATGATCCACCGCAAGAACTCCGACTTCGCCGCCTTCATCGGCGCCCAGTCGCTGAACAAGCCGGCCGAGTACGACGACCCCGACGCCACGGCCAACGCCAACCTGGCGGCGCGCCTGCCCTACCTCTTTGCCTGCAACCGCTTTGCGCACTACCTGAAGTGCATCGTGCGCGACAAGGTCGGCAGCTTCAAGGAGCGCGAGGACATGCAGCGCTGGCTCAACAAATGGATCATGAACTACGTGGACGGCGACCCCGCCAACTCGTCGGAAACCACCAAGGCCCAGAAGCCGCTGGCCGCCGCCGAGGTGATCGTCGAGGAAGTCGAAGGTAACCCGGGCTACTACACGTCCAAGTTCTTCCTGCGCCCGCACTACCAGCTCGAAGGCCTCACGGTCTCGCTGCGGCTGGTGTCCAAGCTGCCGACGGCCAAGGGCGCCGGTTGAAAAAAATCTGCGGATTCTTCTTGAATTCCCGGTTCCGTTTCGTTCTATGAGTAGCTGCCGGGCATCGGAACTTTTCTCCCACCGCCGGCAGCCATTTTTTTCGTTTCGATCATCAACCGCCCGAATGCAATCGGGTTCCAAGGAGTAGGAACATGTCATCTGACTTTCACATCAAGCTCGACGGCGTCAAGGGCGAGTCTTCTCACAAGGACCACAAGGACGAGATCGAGATTTCGTCGTGGTCCTGGAACGTGAGCAACGCATCGGGCGCGGGATCGGGCGGCGGTTCGGGCAAGGGCAAGGCCACGCCGGGTGAATTCAATTTCACGCACACCTACGACAAGGCATCGCCCGTGCTCGCCAAGAACTGCGTGAGCGGCAAGCACTTCAAGGACATGGTCATGACCTGCCGCAAGTCGGGCGAAGGCCAGCAGGAGTACCTGAAGGTCACGCTCAAGGAAGTCTTCATCTCCAGCGTGGGCCCCGGCGGCGCACAGGGCGGCGACGTTCACGAGCAGGTGTCCTGCAGCTTCAAGGACATCGAGTTCGCCTACAAGGGCCAGGACGAAAAGGGCGCCGGCGGCGGCGAGGTGAAGTTCGGCTGGAACGTGGCCACCACCGAAACCCGCTGACGGGCGACGGACCCGCCAGCCCCGTCCGCCCCTGGCACCCCACGGTGCCGGGGCCGGTCCCTGCCCGTGTCCTCACCGGAGCAATGCCATGGCATTCAGCACCACACTCATCGGTACCAGCGGCAAGCTGCACACGACCTACAACTCCGATTGGTCGGTCGGACGGATCGGCTCCAACACGCGTGAAGACGTGATGCTGGTGCAGGCCCTGTTCAAGATCTTCTACTACGAGCTGCTCGGCTTCAACCACGACTTCGACCCGCCCCCCGGCGCGACCGAGGTGATCGTGGTGGACGGCTACTACGGGCCGGTCACGCAGAAGCACATCACGCACTTCCAGGAACAGGCGATCGCACGCGGGCGCAAGGTCCTGCCGGACGGCATCTTCGATCCGTTCCGCGAGCCCGGTGCGTCCAGCACGATCAGCAAGACGCGCTACGCGCTCGACCTGCTGAACAACGGCTGCGCCAACAGCTGCGAAGAGCAGAACATCGACAACTACAGCAACCTGCCGAACCGGGAAGACATGCCCGCGTTGCTGCGCAGCGCGCTGAAGAAAGTCAAGAAGAAGGCCAGCAAGTACAGCTGAACAGTCTCAGCGGCCCCAAGCAAAACGCCCATCCATCGGATGGGCGTTTTGCTTGAAAGATGGCGCCACGCTCAGGGGTCTGTCGACGCGACGTTCTCGGGCAGCAGCCGCGTCAGGTCGTCGTCGGCGTCCTCGATCACCCACAGCGTGAGCGCCGTGTAGTTGTCGTGGCCCGGCTTGGCGTTGGCCTTGATCTGCGCGTCGAGCAGCTCGGTCCACTGGCTGGGCGTGCGCGATGCGTGCAGCGTGTCGACCAGGCACTCGTCGCCCAGCGGCTCCCACACGCCGTCGCTGCACAGGAGCAGCACGTCGCCGGGCAGCAGGCGCATGCGGTCGGACACCGCGATGTCGGGCGCCTCCTCGATCGAACCGAGCGCCGACAGCAGCATGTTGCGCTGCGGATGCAGGCGCGCGCCCTCCTCGTCGAGCATGCCGCCCGCGACCATCTGCTGCACCAGGCTGTGGTCGGTGGTGCGCGCCACGATGGCGCCGCCGCGGAACAGGTAGGCGCGGCTGTCGCCGCTGTGCACCCAGGCCAGCACCTCGCGCTCCAGGTCGATCACCGCGAACACCACCGTGGAGCGCATGCCGGCGAGCTTGCCGCCTTCGGCCTGGCGCGCCACCACGTCCAGGTTGGCGCGCTCGATCAGCGCGCGCAGCGCGGCCTCGTCCAGCGAGGGCGCCCCCGAGAAGCCGCCGAGCACGCTGGCGCGCACCGTGGCCGCCGCCACGTCGCCGCCGCCGTGGCCGCCCGCGCCGTCGGCCACCAGGCAGGCGACGTAGCGCTCGTCGTGCCAGTGGCCGTGCACGTCCTCGTTGTAGGTGCGCCCGCCCTGCCGGGAGAGCGTGACGATTTCGATTTCCAAGCGGGGTGCCTCGCGAGTGCTGGGGTTGTTCTGGTGGTCTTCAGGTGTCGGACTTCAGGCGCGCCATCTGCTCTTCGTAGGCCGCGAGGAAGGCCTTGCCGAAGAGGCTGTGGAAGTCGTCCTCGGCCTCGCTCGCGATGCCGCCGTACAGCGCAACGAACTGGTCCCAGAGCTTGGCCTTGCGGTTGGCGACAAAGAGCGCGTCGAGCGCGGTCTTGGCGCTGATCTTCTTCTCGAGCTCGGCCGGCTCGAAGCGCCCGATGACATGGGCCAGCGCCGCGCGCATGCCCACCATCACGCCGAACTGGTGCGCGCGCAGGTCGTCGAAGGCGTCGCGCATCGCGGCCTCGGGCGGCATGAAGCCGCGCACGCCGGGCCCCAGCAGGTGCGCCAGCGCGACCTCGACCGTGGGCGAGAACTTGAGCGGGTTGTTGGCCTGCGACGCAATCATCGTGACCTCGGCGCGCACCTCGCGCTTGAACTCCTGGCGCGTGAGCAGCAGCTGCAGCGTGCCCTCGGTGGCGGTGCGCAGCATCGCGCCGATGCGCTCCATGAGCCCGGGCGTGAGCATCTCGGGCGGCTGGTGCGTGCTGGCCAGGCCGCGCAGGAAGGCGGCGAGCAATTCGTCGTCGGAGGCGGCGCGCGTGGACGTGGCTGCTGGTGCCGGCGGCGCGACATGCACGGGCGGCGGCGGTGGCGGAGGGGGCGGCGGCTCGGCGACGCGGCCGGCGTTCTCGGGCCCGCTGATGCGGATCGGCTGGCCGGTCACGTCGTCGAACTTCGCGAGCGGGGCCACGGGTGCTGGCGCGGGCGCAGGGGGCGGCGGCGGCGGTGGCGGCGTGATGGCCTTCGGCGGCTCGAAGCCGAACTGGTCGATCGGCAAATGATCGGAGCGCGGCACCGGCGTGGCGGGCGCGGCGCGCTGCAGTGCGGCCAGCGGGTCGGCGTCAGACGCGGTGTTGGGCTGCAGCAGCGGATCGGCCAGCGGCGACAGCGCGAGCGGATCGCCGCCGATGCCGCCAGCGCCCGGCGAATCGCCGAACAGGTCGTCGATGCTCGCGGCCTTGCCGTGCGCGGGCGGCGCGCCCAGGTCGGAAAAATCGTCGAGCGCGCCGAGCCCCGCAGAAGGTGCGGCCGACGGCGTGGGGCCCAGCAGGTTCGCGAACGGGTCGACCTGGTCGGCCTGCGCATTGCGCGAGCCGCTGGCCATGGGGTCGGGAAAGAGCAGCGACTCGGCGGGCGCGGCGGCGGCGCGGGCTGCAGCAGGCGCCGGTGCGGGAGCGGCCGGCGACCCGAGTCCCGCGAGCAGGTCGGCGAACGGATCGTCGCTGCTGACGGCAGGCGCGGCGGCCGGCGTCGACATCACGGTGTTGGGGATGACAGGTGCACGTGGCGCCGCCGCAGCCGCCATCACGCGCACCGAGAGTTCGAAGCTGCCGATGACAAGGCGCGCGCCGTCGGTCAGCGCCGCTTCCTTGCCCGCGCCCAGCGACACGCCATTGCATTGCATCGCATTGCTGCCGCGATCGACGATGAAGTACTGCCCGTCGCGGCACAGCACCTGCGCGTGCACGCGCGAGACGGTGCGGTCGGGGTCGTCGAGCACCAGCGCGTTGGTGTCGGCGCGGCCGATGGTGCCGCCGCCGGGTCCGAAGTCCGCGGCGATGGACGGTCCGGCCGGCATGCCTTGCCGGGTGATGACAGCGATATGGATCATGAATCGGCCCCCGATGGCGGCTGCGCCCGTGCAATCTCGCAAGGAGTATTCATTCCGTGGGGCCGGTTGGCAATCTCGCCTTAAGAGGTATGCCGCATGCGCGCCTTCGCGGCCTCACGGCGCCAGCAGCAGCACGAGCGACTGGCTCGGCACCGCGCGCACGCCCGGGCAGTTGGTGCTGTTCTGCAGCGAGTTGCTGGTCAGGCGCGTGGCGGGCATGCCCTGGAACAGCACGGTGAACGCGCCCGTGAGATGGCGGCACGGCCCCATCACGGTGCCGGAGGCCACGCCCAGCAGGACCCCGGGGTTGTCGCCGTTGCTCATCGGGATCGTGGTGCCCAGGTTGTGCGCCGGGCCGCCCATGATGAGGATCGTGGGGCAGTTGGGAATGGCCATCGCGCCCATCGCGATGTTCGGGTACGGAATGGGCAGCGGCGACGGCGCGGCCGGCGTCATGCAGACGTCGGGGAAGGCCATGTCGGTGCCCATGAGCTGGCAGTTGGCGAACATGGGACGTCTCCTCAACCGAAGTGGATCTGCGCGCCGCGCGTCTTGACCAGCTTGCCGCCGTTGACCATCACATGCTCGGCCTTGAGCTGCATCAGCTGCTGCGCCTCGTGGTCGATGTGCATGGCCTGCACGCGGTCGGTGCCCTGCGTGGTGCGCAGGTAGTGGCGGCTGAAGTGGGTGACGCGGTCCATCACGCTCGAGAGCACCGAACCGACGAACTTGATGGTGCCCGCACACAGCCGGAACTGCCGCGCGGCCACCTCCACCTCGTCGGCCACCAGGTGGGTGCGACGCCCGCGCAGCTCGAGCTGATCGGCATCGAGCTGCAGCCGCGCGGCCTCCAGGTGCAGGGCGCCGTCGCACCGCAGCACGGCCGGCTGCGCCGCGTCGCGCTGCAGCACCGCCAGCACCCACAGCTCCGACGGGCCGGTGCGCAGGCAGGCCACGGTGTCGCCGACGGCCGGCACCAGCAGGCAGCTGGCCGCGCGCCGCGCCTGCACCTCGCCCCGCAGGCCGACGCGCACACGCACGGTGGCATCGGGCCCGACGGCGGTGACGAGGCCGCCCTGGCAGGCGCCGGCGATGGCGACGGTGGGGTCGACCGCCGGCGCGCAGACCGGTTGGCTCTGGCTGTGCGGGCTGCGCTGGCTGGGGCTTCTGCCGGGGGTTCGGGTCTTGCTCATGGGGCTCTCCAGGATGTGCGGATGGGGTCAGGCGGCGACGGCGCGCCAGCGCTCGGCCTCGGCGCGCTGCGGGTCTTGCGTCAGCGCGCGGGCGTGGTCGTCGATGCGCGCGCCTTCGGTGAGCGCGCCGTGCAGCTGGGCGCGCAGCAGCGAGGCGCCCGCCATGTCGCAGCCGCGCAGGTCGGCGTGGCTGAGGTCGGCGTGGTCGAGCACCGCGTTCTGCCACTGCGCGCGTGCCATGCGCGCACCGGCGAAATGCACCTGGTGCAGGCGGGCGCGTGCGAACACGCTGCCTTCGAGCAACGCGCCGGTGAACAGCGCCTGCGTGAGGTCGGCGCCCGAGAAATCGACGCCGGCCGCCTGCGCCTCGCAGAAGATGGCGCGCGGCGCCTGCACGCCGGCCAGCCGCGCACCGCCCAGCAGCGCGCCCTGGAAGCTGCACTGCGGCAGGCGGGCGTCGGTGAAGTCGGCGCCCTGCAGGTCGACCCCGGCGAACTGGCAGCCGCGCAGCGACTGGCCGCGAAAGTCCTGCCCCGCCAGGGGGGTCTTGACGAACACCGTGCGCTCGAAATTGCCGCCGCTCCAGGCCAGGTGTCGCACGTCGCATTCCATCAGCGTCGCCTGGCGCCAGTTGACGCGCTCCGCGCTGGCATCGAACAGGCTGCACTGGTTGAAGGTGGCGTTGTCCAGGCTCGCGTCCTGCAGGCTGGCGTGGGCGAACTTGCTGCGGTTGGCCACGAGCATGGACGCATCGGCGCCGGCCAGCCGCGCGTGCGACACCTCGCACTCGTTCAGGGTGGCGGCATGCAGCCGTGCCTCGCCCAGGTCGGCGTGCGTGAGCTGGCACTGGTTGAAGGTGGCCCGCCGCAGATCGGCCGTGCCCAGCAGCGTGCCGCGCAGGTCGCACTGATCGAACACCGCCTCGTGCAGGTCGGCGCCGCGCAGGTCGGCCCGGCGCAGGTCGACCTTGCTGAACAGCGCGCCGGCCAGCGCGGCGCGCGCAAAGTGGCCGCCCTGCAGGTCCAGCGACTCGATGGGCTCGCCGATGGCGGCGGCCATGGCCAGGACTTCGGGCGTCATGGCACGGGCTGCGCCTGCTCGGCGGCGCTCAGCCGCGGCCAGGTGCGGGTGCGTGTGAGCAGCGCGTCGTCCAGCCGCACGTCGCCGTCCAGGCGCACGCGCGACAGGTCGGCCTGGAACAGGTTGCTGCGCCGCAGGTCGGCTCCGCGCAGGTCGGCGTGCTGGAGCATGGCGTCGCGCAGGTCGGCGCCGGACATCCGCGCCCCGCGCAGCACGGCCTTGCGCAGCAGCGCACCGCGCGCCGAGGCCAGGCGCCAGTCGCTGCCGGGCATGCGCGCGCCGGTGAAGTTGGCGCCGTCGGCCACGGCGCCGGCAAAGCTGGCGTCGGCCAGCGCCACGCCGCCGAAGTTGGCATGCGCGAGGTCGGCATGGCCGAGGTCCGCGCCCGTCATGTCGCACGCGGGCGTGACGACCACGCCGGCGGCGCGCGCCTGCGTCCAGCGCGCGCCCTGCAATGGGCAGTCGACGAAGTTGGCGCCCGCGAGGTCGGCGCCGCGCAGATCGATACCGCGCAGGTCGCACTCGACGAAGCTGGCGCCGGCCAGCGTCGCGCCCGCGAAGGCGACGGTGCGCAGGTCCGCGCGATAGAACACCTGCCCGCCGGCCTGCGCCTCGCTCCAGTCGCAACGGCCCCAGGCCGCTTCCAGCAACGAGGTGCCGCCCAGCTGCGCGCGCGCGCCGCGTGCGCCTTCCAGCTGGCAGCGCTCGAGCACGGCAGTGCGCAGGTCGGCGTCGTCCAGCACGCAGCCGTCCAGGCGGCTCGCGCCCAGGTTGGCGCCCTCGAAGTTGGCGCCGATGGCGATGGCGCCGCTCAGCTCGGCATGCGCCAGCACCGCATATGAAAAGTTGGCGCCCGAGAGGTTGGCCTGGCGCAGGTCGGCGCTTTCGAGCCAGGCGCCGGTGAAGTCCGCGCCGCGCAGGTCCAGCCCGTGCAGGTCGGCGCCGGTGAGGTCCATGCCGCGGAAGGCGCGAAAGCCCGATGCCGCCGCCCGCCGGATCTCGTCGCGCAACGCCGCGGCCGCATCGGGCGCCATGCGATCGACCGGCGGCTGCTGGTGCGCCGCCTGCAGGTAGCCCAGCGAGTCGGCGCCCTCTTTCTGCAGCAGCGGGCCGTAGACCACCTCGGGCCGGAAGTCGCGTTTCTCGTGCCGCGCGGTCTGTTCGAGCTGCTTCAGGTCCTGCTCGGCGCGGTAGGTGGGCGGTCCGCGGTGCTGCAGCTGCGCCAGGTCGACGCCGCGCTCGCGCGCCATCGCGATGGCCTGCTCCATGTGCGCGAGCACGTCGTTGAGTGCATGCAGCTGCTGCAGCTCGGAGGCTTCGATCTGCCGCTGCAGCACCTCGGCCAGCTCGTCGGGCTTGGGCACGGGCTCGCGCGGCGGCATCGTCACGCCCAGCGCGTCGGGGTCCTTGCCGAGCCCGCGCAGCTGTTCGCGGGCCATGGCCACATCGAGTTCGGCGCGCCGGTACTGGGCCTGCGCCTGCACGCCGTCGCTGGCGAAGGGCGCGCGCGCGGCCTCGGCGTGCGGATCGGTGATGTCCAGGCCCTCGGGCAGCAGGTCGCTGTCGCGCAGGCTGTGGACCAGGCCCAGGCGCGGATCGGCGCGCTGCGCGATCACGTGCAGGTAGTGCGCATCGGGGCGCGGCGCCTCGGTGATGCGCTCCACGCCGCAGGTCATGCCGCGGATGTCGCTGCCGTCGTCGCTGGCCATCTCCGCCAGGCCGTGGAAGACCAGCACCAGCCGCTGCGCATGCGGAAAGCACCACACGGTGGTCAGGCGCATCGGCACTTCGCGCAGCGCGTCGTCCTGCCCCGCGCCCATCGCGTAGGCGGCGAACACGCGCGCGCGCAGGCCGGGCAGGCGCCCGGTGAGCGTGGGGTGCTCGGGATGCAGGTGGACGAACTCGAGTTCTTCGTCGCCGCGCAGCGGTTCGGCAAACCACTGGTCGGCGGGAGCCACGTTGAAGAAGCGCCAGTCGGTGTCGGGCGCAAAGCCGGGCGCGTGCTCGCGCATGTACTCCGGCCCGTAGGTGCCGCGCCAGGCGGCACGCGCCGGGTGCATCGGATCGAGGCGGCCGAAGCCGGCCGGCTCCGCCACCTGGTCGGGATGGTGCAGCGGTGCGTGCGGCCATTCCACATTGGGCAGCGGGCGCACGCCCTGCACGGCGGCCCGGCCGATGCCCGCCGGGTTGGCCGCGAAATCGGCACCGCCGTAGGCGCGCTCCCAGCCGATCGGCATCTGCGTGTAGGGCTGCGGCGCGCTGGCGCGTTCGCCCTCCCAGTGCCGGTCACCCATCACCACCAGCGTCTTGCTCACCGGCCCCACGCGCACGCGCACCGCGCAGCCGGTGGCCGGTGCCGACGGCGGGCAGGCCCGGCCGTGCACCAGGAATTCGGCGGTGAGCTTGGCCACGCCTTCGTCGACCAGGGGCTCCGCCATTTCCTCGGCCAGAAAGTCCCACATCGACTGCTCGCCCCACAGCCGGCCGTGCGCGCCCTGCTCGAGCGGTACATGCAGCAGCGCGCTGATGCACAGTGCGCGCCGGCCCCGGTACTCGATCGGGCGGGTGGACAGGCCCAGGGCCTGCGGCTTGTTGATCTGCATCGCGTGCGGCCCGGCCCGTCAGGGCGTGCCCGACCCGCCGGAGCTGTTGGGGTCTTGCGAGCTGGTGGGTCCGGGCGTGCTCTGGGGCCCGTCCGCCGCCGGCGGCTGGTTCGAGCTGACGGGCTCGCTCGGCCCTGCCGGTTGGCTCGAACTGGCAGGCTCGCTCGGCCCTGCCGGTTGGCTCGAACTGGCAGGCTCACTCGGCCCCGCCGGCTGGCTCGAACTGGCGGGCTCGCCGGTGCCGGCCGGTGCCGTCTGCGCCGGCGAGGGCTGGGGGGTCGGCTGGGGCGCGGGCACCGAGCCGTCCTCGGCCGGCTTGAGCGCATCGGCCTGGTCCTCGGCACCGCTGCCCATCGCGCGGCCCATCGCGCCGATCGGACCGCCCACCACGGCGCCCGCGACACCCAGCACCGGCGACGCGATGATCGCGAACGGCCCGGTCACCAGGCCCAGCGCTGCGCCGGTACCCGCGCCGATCGCCGTGTCGGTGCCGTAGTGCGAGCCCGCCAGCGCCTCGCCCTGCGCCTTGCGATCGCGCGCCAGTCCGGCCATGTCCTGCAGGCGCTTCTGCAGGCCGGGAATGCGGCCGACGTCCGGGTCCTTGGCCGCCTCCTCGAGCTGCTTGGCCGCGTTCTCGTACTGGGTGAAGGTGGCGTCCACGTCGCGCGCACCCAGGAACAGCCCGCGGATCGCGCCCACCGCCGAGAAGAGCGCGGCCACGCGGTTCAACGGTGGCGGTCCACCGCCCCCGCCCC
>NZ_JBWKYF010000100.1:0-18097 GCF_059423605.1 Variovorax sp. GW460-12-1-14-LB1 | reverse complement strand
CCCGGGCTTCGCCCTCCTCCTTGATTTCGCTGCGGGAAGCACCCAGTGCCCTGGTCACAGGGCACGCTGTCGGCGGTCGCGGTCAGCCTCGCTCCGAGAACAGGGCCACGATCACCTGCCGCAGCCACCGGTTGCCCGGGTCGGCCTCGAAGCGCTTGCTCCAGTGCAGCGACACGGTGAAGTCGCGCAGCGGAAACGGCGGCTCGACGATGGCGTAGCCGCCCTCGGCCGCGAAGCCGCGCGCGATGTTGCGCGGCATCACCACCGCCAGGTCGGTGGCGCGCACGATGGCCGGCAGCACCATGAAGTGCTCGGTCGTCAGGCGCAGGCGGTCTTCGAGGTTCAGCAGCTGCAGGATGCGCAGCGTGTCGGCGTGGGTGCGCACGGCCACATAGTCGAGCTCGTGCAGCGCGGCCAGCAGCGCCTGGCCGCTGCGCCGGCGCTTCACGAAGGGGTGGTCGTGGCGCAGCAGCACGATGTAGCGGTCTTTCAGCAGCTGGGTGCGCTGGGTGTCCTCCACGTGCGGCAGGAAGCCGAAGGCGAAGTCGACCCTGCCGCTGTCCAGCGCGGTGGCGATCTCGCCCGGCGCGAGCGGCATGGTCTCCACGCGCACGCCCGGCGCCAGCTCGCGCAGCCGCGCCATCAGCGCGGGCAAAAAACGGCCCTCGCCGATGTCGCTCATGTGGATGCGAAAGAGCTTGCGCGACGCGGCCGGGTCGAAGCGCTCGGGCTCGGCCAGCGCCTGCTGCAGCATCGCCAGCGCCGACTGCACGGGCACCGCCAGCCGTTCGGCGCGCGGCGTGGGCGCCACGCCGCCGAGGCTGCGCGTGAACAGCGCGTCGCCCAGCAGCAGGCGCAGCCGCGTGAGGCCGTGGCTGGCCGCCGGCTGCGTGAGGCCCAGCGCCTCGGCGGCGCGGCTCACGTTGCGGGTGCGGTAGACGGCGTCGAACAACCGGAGCAGGTTGAGGTCGACCGAATCAATATGCACTCCATTCATATTCGATAGCTGGCTCATTGCATTGAAGTATGACGCAGGCCCGCCCACACTCCCGCGTTCTCCCCACGACAAGAAGCACGAGACACGATGGAAGTTTCATTCAGCAAGGAAGTGGAAATGCTGCGCCTGGGCGCGGGCGACACCTTCCACGGCGAGGGCATCCTCGCGATCACCAAGGGCCTGCTGCAGTCGGGCGTGGCCTACGTCGGCGGCTACCAGGGCGCGCCGGTGTCGCACCTGCTGGACGTGATGGTGCAGGGCAAGGCCTACATGGACGAGCTGGGCGTGCACGTCGAAGCTTGCTCCAACGAGGCCTCGGCGGCGGCGATGCTCGGCGCGTCCATCCACTACCCGCTGCGCGGCGCCGTGACCTGGAAGTCGATCGTCGGCACCAACGTGGCGGCCGATGCGCTGTCCAACCTGTCGTCGCCCGGCGTGACCGGCGGCGTGCTGATCGTGGTGGGCGAGGACTACGGCGAAGGCGCCAGCGTGATCCAGGAGCGCACGCACGCCTACGCGCTCAAGTCGAGCATGTGCCTGCTCGATCCGCGGCCCGACCTGGGCGTGATGGTGCGCATGGTCGAGCAGGGCTTCCAGCTGTCGGAGGCCTCGAACATGCCCTGCTTGATGGAGCTGCGCATCCGCACCTGCCACGTGCGCGGCAGCTTCGACTGCAAGGACAACATCGCGCCCGCCGTGTCCACGCGCGCGCTCATGGACGAGCCCGCGGGCTTCGACTACATGCGCCTGGCGCACCCGCCCGTCACCTTCCGCCACGAAAAACTCAAGGGCGACGAGCGCATGCCGGCCGCGCGCCGCCACATCGTGGCGAACGGCCTCAACGAGCTGATGCCCGGCCGGCGCCACCCCGACCTGGGCATCGTGGTGCAGGGCGGGCTGTACAACGCGCTGATCCGCAGCCTGCAGCAGCAGGGCCTGGCCGATGCCTTCGGCGACACCGACATCCCGATCCTGGTGCTCAACGTGACCTACCCGCTGGTGCCCGAGCAGGTGGCCGACTTCTGCGTGGGCAAGCGCGCGGTGCTGGTGGTGGAAGAAGGCCAGCCCGAGTACATCGAGCAGGACATCGCCACGCTGCTGCGCCGGCGCGACATCCAGACGCCGCTGCACGGCAAGGACCTGCTGCCGCAGGCCGGCGAGTACGGCGTGGAAGTGCTGTCGGGCGGCCTCGCGGCCTTTGCCGAGCGCTACCTCGGCGCGAGCGAAGCCGCCACGTCGGCGCAGGCCTGGCTGGCCGGCAACCGCGAACGCCGCGAGGCGGTGGCACGCCGGCTCGACGCGCCGCTGCCCAACCGCCCGCCGAGCTTCTGCGTCGGCTGCCCCGAGCGGCCGGTGTTCTCGGCCCTCAAGCTCGCGCAGCAGGAGACCGGGCCGGTGCACATCGCGGCCGACATCGGCTGCCACGCCTTCGGCACCTTCGAGCCGTTTTCGATGGGCCATTCGATCCTCGGCTACGGCATGAGCCTGGCCAGCCGCGCGGGCGTGGCGCCGATGATGAACCGGCGCACGCTGTCGATCATGGGCGACGGCGGTTTCTGGCACAACGGCCTGCTCACGGGCGTGCAGAGCGCGCTGTTCAACGACGACGACGCGGTGCTGCTGATCTTCAAGAACGGCTACACCTCGGCCACCGGCACGCAGGACATCATCTCCACGCCCGACGACGAGGTGAAGGAGCGCGCCGTCGACAAGCAGCAAAGCCTGGTCGACAAGAACCAGACCATCGAGGCCACGCTCACGGGCCTGGGCGTGAAGTGGATGCGCACCGTCACCACCTACGACGTGGAGCGCATGCGCAAGACCCTCACCGAGGCGCTCACGAGCGAATTCAACGGCCTGAAGGTGGTGATCGCCGAAGGCGAATGCCAGCTCGAGCGGCAACGCCGCATCAAGCCGTGGATCGCCGGCCTGCTCAAGAAGGGCCAGCGCGTGGTGCGCGTGAAGTACGGCGTCGACGAGGACGTTTGCAACGGCGACCACGCCTGCATCCGCCTGTCGGGCTGCCCCACGCTCACGCTCAAGGACAACCCCGACCCGCTGAAGGTCGACCCGGTGGCCGTCGTCATCGACGGCTGCGTGGGCTGCGGCCTGTGCGGCGCCAACGCGCACGCGGCCACGCTATGCCCGAGCTTCTACCGCGCCGAGGTGGTGCAGAACCCGAAGTGGCACGAACGCCTGCTGCACGGCCTGCGCAGCGCGATCGTCGGCGCCCTGCGGCCGGCATGAAAGAGAACCGAGACATGGAACAGAACCGTCCCACCACCCTGCTCGTGTGCGCCCTCGGCGGCGAAGGCGGCGGCGTGCTCACCGAATGGCTGGTCGACGCCGCAAGGCACGCGGGCTACGCGGCGCAGAGCACGTCGATCCCCGGCGTGGCGCAGCGCACCGGCGCGACCACCTACTACCTCGAAGTGTTCCCGGTGCCGATGGCACAACTCGGCGGCCGGCGCCCGGTGTTCAGCCTGGGACCGGTGCCGGGCGCGCTCGACGCGATCGTCTCGTCCGAGCTGCTGGAGACCACGCGCCAGATCGGCAACGGCATGAGCGCGCCGCTGCGCACGCTGGTCATCAGCTCGTCGGCGCGCGTCCTCACCACGGCCGAGCGCATGGTGCCCGGCGACGGCCGCGCCGACGCGCAGCGACTGCTGGACGTGGTCAAGGCCTTCAGCCGCGAGCACCACGTGCTCGACATGGGCGCCATGGCGCGCGAGGCCGGCACGGTGGTCAGTGCCGTGATGCTGGGCGCGATCGCGGGCAGCGGCCTGTTCCCGTTCCCGCGCGAAGCCTACGAGCGCGCGGTGCGCGGCGGCGACGAGGCCGCGCCCGACAAGCTCGGCAAGATGGCCGCCGCCAGCCTGCGCGGCTTTGCCGCCGCCTTCGAGGCCGTGCGCGCGCCGCGCGCCCAGGCCGCCTTCGTGCAGGGCGTGCTGGCCGGCGACGACACGCGCGACGCGCCCCCGCCGCCGCAGGCCCTGCCCGACGACGTGGCGCGCCGCTTTCCGCCGGCCGTGCACGACATGCTCGCGCTCGGCCATGCACGGGTGCGCGACTACCAGGACAACGCCTACGCCGCGCTGTACGCCGAGCGCCTCGCGCGAATTCTCGAGGCCGAGCGCGCCGCCGATCCGTCGGGCGCGCAGGGCTTCGCGGTCACGCGCGAAATGGCGCGCTGGCTGGCGCTGTGGATGGCCTTCGACGACATCGTGCGCGTGGCCGCGCTGAAGGGCCGCGCCAGCCGCGCGCAGCGCGTGCGCCAGGAAGTGCGCGCGGGCGACGACGACCTCGTGAAGGTCTTCGACCACTTCAAGCCCGGCGCGCCCGAGTTCGCGGCGCTGCTGCCGCCGTCGCTCGCGCGCCGCGTGACCGCCTGGGACCGCGCCCGCCAGTCGCGCGGACTCGCGCCGTGGGCGCTGCCGCTGCAGGTGGGCAGCCACTCGGTGCTCGGCATGGCCTCGCTGCGCGTGCTGGCCTCGCTCACCTGGCTGCGCCGGCGCGGCAGCCGCTTTGCCGAAGAGCAGGCGCTGATCGAGCGCTGGCTGGCCGCCGTCGAGACCGGCACGCGCGCGCACTGGGCGCTGGGCCGCGAGCTGGCGCTGTGCGGCCGGCTCATCAAGGGCTACGGCAGCACCAACGAACGCGGCAAGCACAACCTGCTGCACGTGATCGACGAGCTCGCAGGCCGCGCCACGCTGCAGCCCGCCGCGCGCGCCGAGGCGATCGCCGCGGCCCGCGAGGCCGCGCTCGCGGACGAAGGCGGCAAGGCGCTGGACGCCGCGCTCACGCGCCACGGCGCCGCGCCGCGCCCGGTGCAGGCGCAACCCATCCGCTGGATGAAGCGGCCCAAGACAACGACCACGATCTGAGGAGACAAAGAACCATGACCCCATCCACCCCCGCTTCATCGCGCCGCGTGCTGCTGGCGCTCGCCCTGGCCAGCACGGCCTTGTGCGCGCCCGCCGTGCACGCCGACACCTGGCCCTCCAAGCCCATCAAGGTGATCGTCAACTTCCCGGCCGGCGGCGCGGCCGACCAGCTCGCGCGTGCCGTCTCGCAGCCGCTGCAGGAGGCGCTGAAGCAGCCCGTGGTGATCGAGAACCGCGGCGGTGCCAACGGCAACGTCGGCGGCGAGGCCGTGGCGCGCGCGGCGGCCGACGGCTACACGCTGCTCATGAGCTCGGGCGGCATGGTGTCGGTGAACCCGCACCTGTATGCACGCATGAGCTTCGACCCCGCGAAGGACCTGGTGCCCGTGGCCGCCGCCGCGCGCGTGCTGGTGTTCCTGGTCACGCGGCCGTCGCTGCCGCCGACCGACGTGAAGTCGTTCATGGCCTACCTCAAGGCCAACCCCGGCAAGCTGTCGTACGGCTCGCCGGGCAACGGCAGCTCGCCGCACCTGGCAGGCGAAATGTTCAAGAGCCAGGCCGGCCTGTTCGCGCTGCACGTGCCCTACCGCGGCGCGGCGCCCGCCTTGCAGGACCTGCTGGCCGGCCAGATCGACTACGCCTTCGACCCCGGCATTGCCCTGAACCAGGTGCGCGCCGGCAAGCTCAAGCTGCTGGCCGTGGGCAGCCCGCACCGCTCGTCGCAGTTCCCCGACGTGCCCACGCTCGACGAGGCCGGCCTGCGCGGCTTCGACGCCGACACGGTGTTCGGTTTCTACGCCCCGGCCGGCACGCCGCCCGAGGTGGTGGCGCAGCTCAACACGCAGGTCAACCGCGCGCTCGCGCTGCCGGCGGTGAAGGAGCGCATCGCGGCCATCGGCGGCGAGCCGGCACCGGGCACGCCGGCCGATTTCCAGCGCCGTGCGGCAGCGGATTCGCAACGCTTCGGCGCGCTGATCCGCGAGCGCGGCATCAAGGCGGATTGAGCAGCCGGGACAATCGACGGATGAGCAGCACTCCATCTCCCACCGACGCTTCCGGCAAGGAAGTCGTCTACACCGCACGCGTCGAGTTCGGCGACTGCGACCCGGCCGGCATCGTCTGGTTTCCCAACTTCTTCCGCTGGATCGACGCGGCCTCGCGCCACTTCTTCGCCGAGTGCGGCGTGCCGCGCTGGGAAGACACCGCCCGCACCCTCGGCGTGATCGGCACGCCACTGGTCGACACGCACACGCGCTTCGTCAAGGCGGCCAGCTACGGCGACACGCTGCACATCGCGGTGCGCATCACCGAATGGCGCGACAAGAGCTTCGTGCAGACCTACCGCGTGACGCGCGGCGACGACCTGATCCTCGAATGCGAAGAGGTGCGGATCTTTGCCGCCAAGCGCGAAGGCGGCGGCATCCGCGCGGTGCCGATTCCGCCGACGATCCGGGCGCTCTGCACGGGCTGAACCCCACCGCCTGCAGGCTCAGGCTGTGTCGCGACGCAGCTGCGCGAGCAGGCCTTCCACGCCCAGGTCGATCAGGTCGAAGGCCTCGATGAAGGCCTGGTGGCCGCCGTACCACGGGTCGGGCACGTCGCCGCCGATGGCCTCGGCAAACTCCGAGAGCAGGCGCACCTTGCGCGCCGCCTCGGCGGGCGCACGCCGGCGCAATGCGGCGCAGTGCTGCTGCGTCATGCCGATGAGCCAGTCGAAGCGCTCGAAGTCGGCCGCATGCACCTGGCGTGCGCGGTGCGCGGGCATCGCGATGCCGCGCCGCAGTGCCTCGGCCACCGAGCGTGGATCGGGCGGATTGCCGCGCTCCTCGTCGGAGATGGCGGCGCTGTCGACCTCCACCGCGAAGCCTGCGCGCTGCGCCTTGTGGAGCAGCAATGCGTGCGCGGTCGGCGAACGGCAGATGTTGCCGGTGCAGATGAACAGGACGGCGGGGGTGCTTGGTTTCATGCGCGTCGACTATAGGCACAGAGGGCAGGCATTCGGCATAGGCCACCCTACCCATCGCATCCCCCGGTCGAGGGATGCCACGAGGGAGCGAGGGCGATTCGCCCCCCCTCTGTCCAATGGACAGCTCCCATATCTTCGGTATCGCCTGACACAACTCCTTGCGCTTCACTACGGCCCATGGTCAGTGCAAAGGAGGTCACAATGCCCCGACCCAGTCTTCACAGCGCGAGCATCACGCTGAAACTTCCCTTCGACATGAGCGCCGCACAAGAGGTCGAGGCCCTGCGCACCGCGGGCATTCCGGTGGACGACCTGGGCAATGCCATCTCGGGCTTCCTGTTCGTGCGCTTCAGCAACGGCTGGCGCAGCGACTCGAACATCTTCCGCTGGTTTCCGGCCCCTATCGAACGCAGCGTGAACGAGGCCCGGCTCCACGCCACGCAGCCCCGACGCAGCCTGTTGCTTCATGCCAAGGGTTGACGCTGCCAATGATGCGGTGCAACAATCCGGAAATCATCATTTCGGAGCCCCGTGCGTGGACAGTGCCAGTTGGATCAGTGACAAGACGCGTGCCTCGGCAGGCGTGACACCCCCGGCCCTCTAGCGCAGGCAGCTCCCGCGCTGCCGGCCGCCGTGCACGCAGCGCGAACCCCTTGCCCCACGGGCAAGCGGCTCTCCCTACCGATTCCCGTTGTTCTTCGTCGCTGACTTTGTCAGTCAGCTTGCGTGCGTCCGTGCGCGAGGCCCTTCAGCGTGAAGGAGCCTTGTCATGCGCCAGTTTCAAATTCGTCCGTTGCATCCGCAGGTGCAACCGTCGCACGGTCGCCCGTCGGCGCACGCCGGTGCGCCTGTGCGTGTGAACCCGGCCCCGCACGTCGACGACGAGCAGGCCCTGGACCGCGCCGCCGCGCTGTGGACCACGCGCCGCATCCGCAGCTTCTTCCTGCTGCTCGACCCGTCCGGCCACGGCACCACGCGCCGCTGAAGCCCGCCCCTGCCACCCCCACAGAACAGGAGGCCCTCATGGACCCGGACCCTTGCTTGCGCCGCTGTGCGCCGCCTTCCTTGCCCGATCGATCCCCCATTCACCTCGCAGCCTGCCGCGCTGCGGAAGAGCCCCGCCGGCTGACTGCTGAGTAAGCACGTCGTCACGGGCGTTTCCTTCCTTCGCGGCGCGCCGCACCCGAAGGAGAAACTCCCATGACCCGCGAACGCCTGCGGCGTGTCGTGCGGACGGCCACGGCCGCCCGTTCCACCGCCCGCCCCTTTGCCTTTCGCCGCCCCGCGCCAAGCCGCGCCTGGCTGGCCACCCTCTGCGGCCTGGCCGCCACGCAGACCCACGCCGCCGGCGGACACCATTCGGTAGACGACGCGGCCATCCTCGATCCGGGCCAGTGCCAGATCGAGACCTGGGGCGGCCAGCGCCTCGTGCACCTCGGCCCGGCCTGCCGCGTCGGCCCCATCGAGCTGGGCCTGAACCTCGAACGCGAGCGCGGCGCCGATGGCCGCACCGTGCGCGCCGGCCCGCAGATCAAGTGGGCCTTCGCGCTCACCGACACGCTGAGCACCGGCGTGCTGGCCTCGGCCACGTGGCAACGCAGCGACGCCGACCATGCCTCGCTGCGCCTTACCGACAGCAGCGTGGTGATCCCCGTCACCTGGCAGTTCGACGACGCCTGGCGCGCCCACCTGAACCTGGGCCGCGACTTCCATCGTGCGCAGCCGAGCACCAGCCACTCGGGCGCGGCGCTCGAATGGGCCGCCCTGCCCGCGCTCTCGCTCGTGGCCGAGCGCTTCCGCGAAGGCGGGCGCAACGCCTGGCGCGCCGGCCTGCGCTGGACGGCCACGCCGTCGGTCAACGTCGACCTCAGCCACGCACGCGACCTGCGCCACGACGGCCCGCGCGGCTGGACGCTGGGCCTCACCTGGGCGTTCGCTCGCTGAGCGCCCCCCACACAGGAGAAAAACAATGAAGAACGTCCTGAAGTCCTTTTTCGAAAGCTTCCTGCGCAGCCGCCACATGCGGCATCACTTCGAGCGCTGGCAGACGCTGCTGAGCGCCAAGCCCAGCAGCCTCGGCTCGGCCGCGATGCCGGCCGAGATCGCCAAGGCGCTGGCCGCCGCCTCGCACACCGACGCGGGCGAGGTGCTGGTGCGCCTGAACAGCTCGTCGCAAGGCCTCACCGAAGCCCACGCGCTGGCGCTGCGCAAGCGGCTGGGCAGCAACGAGGTGCGCCACGAGCAGCCGCTGCCCTGGTGGAACCACCTGTGGCAGTGCTACCGCAACCCTTTCAACCTGCTGCTGACGGTGCTCGCACTGGTCTCCTACGTCACCGAGGACACGAAGGCCACCGTGGTGATCGGCAGCATGGTGCTGCTGTCGACCGTGCTGCGCTTCCTGCAGGAGTCGCGTTCCAACAAGGCGGCCGACCGGCTCAAGGCGATGGTCAGCAACACCTCGACGGTGCTGCGCCCCGCGCCCGGCGAGAAGGCAGGCCGTGCCGGTGACGACGGCTTCGACCTCGCCCACGCCGGCACGCTGCGCATGGAGGTGCCGATGCGCGACCTCGTGCCCGGCGACGTGATCGCGCTGTCGGCCGGCGACATGATTCCGGCCGACGCGCGCCTGCTCTCGGCGAAAGACCTGTTCATCAGCCAGTCGGCACTCACCGGCGAATCGATGCCGGTGGAGAAGTTTGCAGCCACCGCCGCCGACCACCAGGCCGGCGTCCTGGAGCGCGACAACCTGCTGTTCATGGGCACCAACGTGATCAGCGGCACCGCCACCGCGGTGATCGTGCACACGGGCGAGCGCACCTTCTTCGGCGCACTGGCCCAGCGCGTGAGCGCCACCGACCGCGGCACCACCGCCTTCCAGGCCGGCATCAACCGCGTGAGCTGGCTGCTGATCCGCTTCATGCTGGTGATGGCGCCGCTGGTGCTGGTGATCAACGGCGTGACCAAGGGCGACTGGTGGGAGGCGGCGCTGTTCGCGCTGTCGATCGCGGTCGGCCTCACGCCCGAGATGCTGCCGATGATCGTGACCGCCACGCTGGCCAAGGGCGCCGTCGTGATGTCGCGCCGCAAGGTGATCGTGAAGCGCCTCGAAGCCATCCACAACTTCGGCGCGATGGACGTGCTGTGCACCGACAAGACCGGCACGCTCACGCAGGACCGCATCGTGCTCGAACGCCACACCAACGCCTGGGGCGAAGACTCCGACCACGTGCTGCAGCAGGCCTACCTCAACAGCTTTCACCAGACCGGGCTGAAGAACCTGCTCGACAAGGCCGTGCTCAGCCACGCCGAGGTGCAGCTCGACACGCAGCTGCAGACCGGCTGGCGCAAGGTCGACGAAGTGCCCTTCGACTTCTCGCGTCGCCGCATGTCGGTGGTGGTGGCGCACGGCGAGGACGAGCACCTGCTGATCTGCAAGGGCGCGCTCGAAGAGATCCTGTCGGTGTGCAGCTCGGTCGAACGCGGTGCCGAAGTGCTCGCGCTCGACGCCGACGTGATGGCGCGCATCCACCGCGTGGCCTCGGAGCTCAATGCCCAGGGCCTGCGCGTGGTGGCGGTGGCCAGCCGCACGCTGCACGCCGACGCGCGCAAGCCGGCCTACGGCGTGGCCGATGAGGCGGGGCTCACGCTGCTGGGTTACGTGGCCTTTCTCGATCCGCCGAAGGAATCGACCGCGCCCGCGCTGCAGGCGCTGGCCGCGCACGGCGTGGCAGTGAAGGTGCTGACCGGCGACAACGAATTGGTCACGCGCAAGGTCTGCGGCGACGTCGGCATCGACGCCGGACGCATGGTGCTGGGCCACGAGGTCGAGCGCATGAACGAGGCCGAGCTGCGGCAGGTGGTCGAAATGCGCCAGGTGTTCGCCAAGCTCACGCCCGCGCACAAGGAACGCATCGTGCAGGCGCTGCATGCCAACGGCCACGTGGTCGGCTTCATGGGCGACGGCATCAACGACGCGCCCGCGCTGCGCGCCGCCGACATCGGCATCTCGGTGGACGGCGCGGTGGACGTGGCCAAGGAATCGGCCGACATCATCCTGCTCGAGAAGAGCCTGATGGTGCTGGAGCAAGGCGTGGTCGAAGGCCGCCGCACCTTCGCCAACATGCTCAAGTACATCAAGATCACGGCCAGCTCGAACTTCGGCAACGTGTTCTCGGTGCTGGTGGCCAGTGCCTTCCTGCCCTTTTTGCCGATGCTGCCGCTGCACCTGCTGGTGCAGAACCTGCTGTACGACGTGTCGCAGATCGCGATCCCGTTCGACAACGTGGACGAAGAGTTTTTGAAGACGCCGCAGCGCTGGAACCCGGCCGACCTGGGCCGCTTCATGGTGTTCTTCGGACCACTGAGCTCGGTGTTCGACATCCTGACCTACACCGTGATGTGGTTCGTGTTCGCGGCCAATTCGGTGGAGCACCAGACGCTGTTCCAGTCGGGCTGGTTCATCGAGGGCCTGCTGTCGCAGACGCTGATCGTGCACCTGATCCGCACCCGCAAGATCCCGTTCCTGCAAAGCCGCGCGGCCTGGCCGCTGCTGGCCATGGGCGCGGCGATCGCGGCCGTGGGCATCTGGCTGCCGATGGGGCCGCTGGCGCACTACTTCAAGCTGCAGGCGCTGCCGCTCGCGTACTTCCCGTGGCTGGTGCTGATGCTCGTCGGCTACGCGACGCTGACGCAGGCCGTGAAGGGCTGGTACGCGCGCAAGTACGGCTGGCAGTAAGACAAGAACCACCCGGCGGACGCAGGGTCGCGACTGTCACACAAGGCCGCTACCCTGCTTCGCACACAGAGGATCAGGAGGATCACTCATGGAAGCCATTCGCCACATCAACCTGCCCTCGCTGCTGGACACGCTGGTCAGCGTGGGCGCGGCCTTTCTGCTGGGCTCGCTGATCGGCTTCGAGCGCCAGGTGCGCCAGCGCACCGCGGGGCTGCGCACCAACACGCTGGTGGCCGTGGGCGCGGCCGTGTTCGTCGACATGGCGGCCCGCCTGGGCGGCCCCGACGGCGCGGTGCGCGTGGTCGCCTACGTGGTCTCGGGCATCGGCTTTCTGGGCGCGGGCGCGATCATGAAGGAAGGCGCCAACATCACGGGCCTGAACACGGCCGCCACACTGTGGGGGTCGGCCGCGGTGGGCGCCTGCGCGGGCGCCGACCTGCTGGGCGAAGCGTTGATTGCTGCGCTCTTCGTGCTGGCGAGCAACACGCTGCTGCGGCCGGTGGTGAACCGCATCAACCGCCGCCCGGTGCACGAGGAATCGAGCGAGGCCACGTACACGGTGCGCGTGATCTGCTCACGCGCGGCGCGGCCCGAGGTGATGGACCAGCTGCTGGTGCAGCTGGAAGCCGCGAACTACCCGGTGCGCGACATCGGCCAGCACGCCTTCGGGCAGGCCGACACGGAGATTGCGGCGACGCTGTACGCCACCGCGGTCGAGCCCGAAGAGCTCGACCAGGTGATCGCGGAGCTGGAAGCCTTGGAGGGCGTCCAGCAGGCGTTCTGGAACGCCTCCGCCGAAGACTAGTTAGACGCCGAGGATCGAAACAGCCTTGGTGTTGAGGTAGGCCTCGATCGCCTCCGGACCACCTTCCGAGCCGTAGCCCGAATCCTTCACGCCGCCGAACGGCATTTCCGGCGAGGGCGTGGCGGGCTGGTTGATCCACAGCATGCCCAGCTCGAGCTTCTGGCTCAGCAGGTGCGCGCTCTTGATCGACTTGGTGAAGGCATAGCCGGCCAGGCCGAACGGCAGGCGGTTGGCTTCGGTGATGGCTTCTTCGAGCGTGTCGAAGCCGCGGATGGCGGCGATGGGGCCGAAGGGTTCGTTGTTGAACACGTCGGCGTCCAGCGGCACGTCGGTGATGACGGTGGGCGCGAAGAAGTTGCCGGTGTCGCCGACGCGTTCGCCGCCGGTGGCGATGGTGGCGCCCTTCTTGCGCGCGTCTTCCAGCACATGGGCCATGGCCGTGAGGCGGCGGGCGTTGGCCAGCGGGCCGAGGTTGGTGCCTTCGACCAGGCCATCGCCCATCTTCAGGCCTTCGGCGTGCTTGACCAGCAGGCTCGCGAACTCATGGCGCAGGCTGTTGTGCACCAGGAACCGGGTCGGCGAGATGCAGACTTGGCCGGCGTTGCGGAATTTGGCGGCACCGGCGGCCTTGACGGCCAGCGCCACGTCGGCGTCTTCGGCCACGATCACCGGGGCGTGGCCGCCCAGTTCCATCGTGACGCGCTTCATGTGCGAACCGGCCAGTGCGGCCAGCTGCTTGCCCACCGGGGTCGAGCCGGTGAAGGTGACCTTGCGGATGATCGGATGCGCGATGAGGTAGCTCGAGATCTCGCCCGGGTTGCCGAACACCAGGCCCACCACGCCGCCCGGAATGCCGGCGTCGACGAAAGCCTTGAGCAGTGCGGCCGGCGAGGCCGGGGTTTCTTCGGGCGCCTTCACCAGGAAGGAGCAGCCGGTGGCCAGCGCGGCGCCGAGCTTGCGCACGATCTGGTTGACGGGGAAGTTCCACGGCGTGAAGGCCGCGACGGGGCCGACCGGCTCCTTGATGACGAGCTGCTGTGCGGCCAGGTTGCGCGAGGGCACGATGCGGCCGTACACGCGGCGGCCTTCGTCGGCGAACCACTCGATGATGTCGGCGGCGGCCATCATTTCGACCTTGGCTTCGCCCAGCGGCTTGCCTTGTTCCTGCGTCAGCAGCTTGGCGATGTCCAGGGCGCGTTCGCGGATCAGGCCAGCGGCGCGGCGCATCACGGCGGCGCGCTCGTTGGCGGGCGTGTCGCGCCAGGCTTCGAAGCCGCGCTGGGCGGCGGCCAGGGCACGGTCGAGGTCGACGATGCTGGCGTGCGCCACCTTGCCGATGGCCTTGCCGGTGGCGGGGTTCAGCACGTCGAGCGTCTTGCCGTCGGCGGCGTCGACCCATTGGCCGTCGATCAGCAGGCGGGTGTCGGTGTAGGTGGCGGTCATGGCGAACTCTTTCCTTCGAGGACTGGATGGTGAAAACGAAACGGGAAATCGGGCGCGCGGCGCGGCACCCCGTGGGGGTGCGCATGCGACAACGGCGGCCAAGTGCCGCCGGGGCCGTAGATTAACCTGAGTTCACAAAGCTTGCCGGCGGCCCCGCCAGGGGCCGGGGCGCGCCTACAGCACGAGGATCGCGCGGAAGTCGTTGACGTTGGTGTTCGTCGGACCGGTCACGAACAGGTCGCCGATGGCATCGAAATAGCCGTAGGCGTCGTTGCGGTCGAGGTGGTCGGACAGCTTTTTGCCCTGGGCCGTGGCGCGCGCCAGGGTGTCGGGCGTGACGAAGGCGCCGGCGTTGTCTTCCACGCCGTCGATCCCGTCGGTGTCGGCGGCCAGCGCCCACACCTGCGGCTGGCCCATGAGCGCGCCGGCCAGGCCCAGGCAGAACTCGCCGGCCCGCCCGCCGCGGCCCTTGGCCTGGCCGGGCTGGCGCGGACGGATGGTGACGGTGGTTTCGCCGCCCGACAGGATGACGCAGGGCCGGGCGAAGGGCTCGCCGCGCAGGGCCACGGCGCGGGCGAGCGCCGCATGTACCTTGCCCACTTCGCGCGATTCGCCTTCCATTTCGTCGCTCAGCACGTGCACGCCGATGCCGGCGGCGCGCGCGGCGGCGGCAGCGGCTTCGAGCGACTGCTGCGGCGTGGCGATGAGGTGGGTGCTGTGGCCGGCGAACACGGCGTCGTCGGGCTTGGGGGTTTCGAGCGCGCCGCTTTCGAGCTGCGCGCGCACGGGCGCCGGCACCTCGATGCCGTAGCGGTCGAGGATGGCCAGCGCGTCGGCGCAGGTGGTGGCGTCGGGCACGGTGGGGCCGCTGGCGATCACGGCCGGGTCGTCGCCGGGCACGTCGCTGATGGTGAGCGTGACCACGCGCGCCGGCGCGCAGGCCGCCGCAAGCCGGCCGCCCTTGATGCGCGACAGGTGCTTGCGCACGCAGTTCATCTCGCCGATGTGGGCGCCGCTGTCGAGCAGTTGCTTGTTGATGCGCTGCTTGTCGGCCAGCGTGAGGCCTTCGGCCGGCAGCACCAGCAGCGACGAGCCGCCGCCGGAGATGAGGCACAGCACGAGGTCGTCGGCCGTGAGTCCCTGCGTGAGCGCCAGGATGCGCTCGGCCGCCTGCTGGCCGGCCGCGTCGGGCACGGGGTGCGCGGCCTCGACGAGCTCGATGCGCTGCGGCACGCCTGCGGGGCGCGGCGGAATGTGGTCATAGCGCGTGACGACCAGGCCCGACAGCGGGGCGTCGGCCGGCCACAGCGCTTCGAGCGCCTGCACCATCGAGCCGCCGGCCTTGCCGGCGCCCAGCACCACGGTGCGGCCCTTGGGCGGCTGGGGCAGGTGCGCGCCCAGCGTGGACAGCGGCAGCGCGCGGTCCACCGCCACGCGGTACAGGTGTTCGAGAAAAGCGCGCGGGGCTTCGCGCGGATCGGGCGTAGCGGCAGTTGCAGAGGGCGAGGTCGATGCGGTCATGGCTTGCGTGTTGTCTCCATTCGGCGATTGTGCGACGACCGGTGGCCCGCCCTCGCAGGCCACGGTCTTCTAGTTCGTCTTGGCGCCGGCCTGGAACCAGCGGCTGATGAGCGCCCGCTCTTCGTCGGTGATGTTGGTCGCGTTGTTCATCGGCATGATCTTGGTCACCACGACCTGCTGGTAGATCGCCTGCGCATGCGCCGTCACCTGGTCGGGCGTGTCGACGCGCACGTTCTTCATCTGCACGGCCGCGCCGTGGCACATGAAGCAGCGCTGCTCCAGCACCTTCTGCACGTCCTGGTAGGCCACGGCGGGCGCGGCCTGGGCGGCGGTGGCCGCCACGGGTGCGGCGGGCTCGGGCTTCATCCACACGATGGTCAGGCCCAGCACCGCGATGCCGACCATGGCGTAAGGCAGCGGGTTGCCCGCGTTGCCCAGCTTGAAGCGGTGGCGCACCACGAAGAACTGCCGGATGGCCGCGCCGCCGAGCATGATCAGCAGCAGCACGATCCAGTTGTACTTGTGCGTGTAGGTGAAGCTGTAGTGGTTGCTCAGCATCGCGAACAGCACCGGCAGCGTGAAGTAGGTGTTGTGCACGCTGCGCTGCTTGCCGCGCTGGCCGTGCACCGGATCGACCGGCCGGCCTTCGCGCAGCGCCTTCACGTTCTTGCGCTGGCCCGGGATGATCCAGAAGAACACGTTGCCGCTCATGGTGGTGGCCATCATGGCGCCCACCAGCAGGAAGGCCGCGCGGCCCGCGAACCACTGGCAGGCCAGCCAGGTCGCGAAGGCGATGAAGACCGCGATCAGCACGCCCACGATGGTGTCGCCGTGCTTGCGGCGCCCGAAGATCTGGCAGATGCCGTCGTAGACCATCCAGAACACGACGAAGAAAGCCAGCGCCACGGCAATGGCGGCGCCGGGCTGCCAGTCCATCTTGCTCTTGTCGATGAGGTACGTGCTCGCGTTCCACAGGTACGACATCGTGAAGAGCGCAAAGCCCGTGAGCCAGGTCGAATAGCTCTCCCAGTACGACCAGTGCAGGTGGTCGGGCAGTTTCTTGGGCGCCAGCGCGTACTTCTGGCTGTTGTAGAAGCCGCCGCCGTGCACGGCCCATTGCTCGCCGCCCACGCCCTTGTCGAGCGACTCCTGGTCTTGCGGCTTCTCGAGGCTGTTGTCCAGCATCACGAAGTAGAAGGAGGCGCCGATCCAGGCGATGGCGGTGATGACGTGGACCCAGCGCAGCAGCAGGTTGGCCCAGTCGAGGTAGTAGCTTTCCATGTGCTCTCTCTCAACCCTGTTGGCGCGTGGGGGCGCCAAGGAGGGGTTTCAGCCTGCTCACCACCGCGGGCGCTGTAAGCAGAGAAAGTGCCGCGAACGCAGGTCCGTTGAAAAGGACCTCGCTCCGCTGCGGCTTGTTGTGGACCGAAAGTGTATACAGTTTTGGCACGAGGCGGGATGCTTTTTGCGGCGTCACCGCCAAGGGAAAACCCTGTTCAGCCCAGCGACTGCAACAACTGTGCCGCCACGGCGACCGCGATCACCTCGGGCTCCTTGCCCGTGATGCCGGGCACGCCGATCGGACAGGTGACGCGCGTCAGCTCGTCGGCCGTGAAGCCGCGCGCCTCCAGCCGGTGGCGGAAGGTGGCCCATTTGGTCTTGCTGCCGATGAGGCCGATGTAGGGCAGGTCGTTGCGCGTGCGCAAGCGCTTCAGGCAGGCGATGACGATGTCCAGGTCTTCGGCGTGGCTGAAGCTCATGATCAGCACGCGGCTGCCGGGCGCGAGCGCGGCCACCGCGTCCTGCACGGGCTCGGAGTGCTCGGTGTCGATCTGCGCGGGCAGTGCGTCGGGGAACACGCCGTCGCGGCTGTCGATCCAGCGTACCGAGAACGGCAGCACGGCCAGCAGGCGCGCCAGCGCGGCGCCCACGTGGCCGCCGCCGAACAGGGCCACGGGTTCGAGCTGCGCCACCAGTTCTTTTTGCAGCGCGGGCGCGTCGGCGGCGCCGATGCGACGGTAGGTCAGGAACATCACGCCGCCGCAGCACTGGCCCAGGCTCGGGCCCAGCGGGTAGCGCTGCACGCCGTCGAGGCTGCGCGTGCCGGCCAGGATCTCGCGCGCTTCCTGCGTGGCCTGGAACTCGAGCTGGCCGCCGCCGATGGTGGCCGTGAGGCCATCGGCCCAGACGGCCATCCAGGTGCCGGCCTCGCGCGGGGCCGAGCCCTGCGTCGATTCGACGCGCACCAGCACCGCGTCTTCGGTGCGAAGACGCGCCAGCAATTGATCGACCGCACCGTTCATGACCGAAACCTTCGGTTGCCTGGCCCGCAACGACTCACGGTATAAACCCGGCGATGATGACGAACCGCCAGCTTACGCCGCGCCGCCTCGCCTGGGCCGCCACTGTTCTTTCCGCCTTGTGGCTCGCCGGCTGCGGCTCGACGGGCTCGGTGCCCGGCCAGCTGAGCGGTGCCAGCAGCGCACAGGGCAGCGGCCCCGCGCCGCGCGCCTCCAGTGCGGCCACCGCGCGCGAGTACCGCCGCGACGCCGCACGCCACATCTACAACGCCAACCCCTCGCGCATCTACAAGGGCCAGATGCCGCCGCTGCTGTACGCGGTCGGCACCCTGCAGGTGAACCTGGACGCCGGCGGCAAGGTGGTCTCGATGCACTGGCTGCGCGCGCCCAAGCACGCGCCCGAGGTGATCGCCGAGATCGAGCGCGCCGTGCTGCAGGCCGCGCCC